>CALGAJ010000243.1 GCA_937951975.1 uncultured Desulfotignum sp. | reverse complement strand
TCCCTGAATCTCCAGAAAAAACCGGTCCACCCGGTTTTCCAGCCAGGCCACGGGCGGGGCCTGCAAATGAAAATCCGTCATCTGGTTGATCTCTTTTCTGGAAAAATACGGCACCACCTGATTGCCTTTGATCCGTCCCCTGAGCCGGTCATGGCCCTGATACCGGTCGGAAAATTTTGCCAGATCAATTTCCAGAAGATCTCCAGGCACCGGATACAGCGGATACTGAAACCGTTCATCCGGATAAAGGCTGCCGCTGTAGGTGGGCTCGAAATATCCGGTAAACAATACCCGGCCCTTGTCATTGGCTGAGCTGGCATACACATGAAACCGGCCCCGGATAAACCGGTCCACATCCTTTGCCGGGGGACGGGTCTCCAGAAACGCCTGAAGGACTTTCAAAGATTCTGTCATATGCCTGACCGTATACTGATCCGGGCCGAAATCAATGATTCGATCACCCGGCAGCCGGCCGTAATAGACCAGGCTCTGGTTCAACGCCGCTTGAAATCCTGAAAAATCAAAGCTGTCATAAAAATCAGGGTATCTGTCCTGTGTCAGCTTTTCCAGGGCCGGTTTCCGGACCTCGACCTGCTCTTTGTCTGTCAATACCCCGCATCCGGCCAAAGATATCAGCAGGACAGTCAAAATGATTTTTCCTAAGTTCAGGCACTTTTTCCGGATGGAACCGGATGGGTTTGGCATTTTATTCTTCACGCTCAGACCTTTCTTTGAACACATGTGTGCCGGTATCCGGCGGGTCAATGGATGAAATATCCGGCATTTTCCGGGAAGCCGCCCCCAGAGATTCCAGTTCCCGGGCCGGGGGCATGACCTTTTTTTCCATGACATTCACGGCCCGGTTGAAGCTTGCCGCACAGGTGTCGATATCTTTTCCCAGACGGTTCATACTGTCCGCCATGGCACACAGGCGACGATACAACGTCATCCCGGCCGTGCGGATTTTTTCCGCATTTTCAATGCCTTCTTTCTGCTGCCAGGCATAGGCCACGGCTTTCAGTAAAGCGATCAATGTGGTTGGGGTGGCCAGGATCACGCCTTTTTCCACCCCCTGCTCGATAAGGGTGGGCTGCTGACTCAACGCAGCGGAAAAAAAGTTCTCTCCCGGGATAAACAGCACCACGAATTCCGGGGACGGCGAAAACACGGCCGCATAATTTTTGGATGCCAGCTGATTGATATGGACCGCCACCTGGCGGGCATGATCAGCCATGCGGGCCTGCTTTTCCGCTTCATTGTCCGCTTCCAGGGCATCCAGATACGCCATGAGCGGCACTTTGGCATCCACCACGATTTTGCGGTTCGACGGCAGGGTCACCACCATGTCCGGCCGCAGCGCCCCTTTTCCCGCTCCTTTGACCGGCTGCTCCTGAAAGTCGCAATACCGGGCCATGCCGGCCAGTTCCGCCACTTTTCTCAGGGTGATCTCCCCCCATCGGCCCCGGACATGGGGCAGACGCAGGGCCTTGACCAGATTACCGGTTTCCAGATGCAGCTGATGCTGGACCCGTCCCATCTGGGCCAGTTGTTCAAACACAGCCCCATTGGTCCGTTCTCTGGATGCTTCCATGGTTCGCAGCCTTGCTTCGTACTGATCCAGGGCCTGGCGCACCGGGTCCATGGTCTGACGGAGGGCCTGCCCCTGGAGGGAGAAATCTTTTTTCGCCTCCTGGACATACCCTTTGAAATAGCGGTCCGCCATTTCCATGAACCGGTTGGCATGCTGGTACAACGCCTGGTCCGAGACCTGTTTCATCCGGTTGGCGGCCATGGCCCCGGTGATGCGGACCAGAAGGGCACACACCACCGCCCCCAGAACAAAACCGGAGCCCAGAAACCCCAGGTTCTCCAGGGTGACCATCATGTCTGTCACACCGAAGGCTTCCTGTTTTCCGGGGCATCCCCCGCCTGCCAGGTACCGCTTTTTCCCCCGGATTTGGAAATCAGGCGGACGCTGGATATCACCATGCCTTTATCATAGGATTTGCACATGTCATAAATGGTGAGACCGGCCACGGAAACCGCAGTCAATGCCTCCATTTCCACCCCGGTTTTGCCGGTCAGAGACACGGTGGCCTGAATTTTGATGCTGTGCGTATCGGGTTTGAAAAAAAAATCAATGCCGGCATGGGTGATGTTCAAAGGATGGCACATGGGGATGAGATCCGCGGTTTTTTTGGCAGCCATGATCCCGGCAATGCGGGCGGTTTCCAGCACATTGCCTTTTTTCACTTTTTCATCCATGATCCGGGCCAACGTGTCCGGGTGCATGACAACGATCCCTTCCGCCACAGCGGTCCTCAGTGTCTGATCCTTGTGTCCCACATCCACCATGCGCACATGGCCCTGACGGTCCAGGTGGGTAAATTCATTCATAAATATTCCTTATGGGCGGGTTCATTGTTGAAAAAATTGTGTTTTCCGGGTCACATCCGCCTTGATATGGTTGAGGGTGTCGGTCAGAGCGGCGATCACATTTTCCCGGATATTGCCGGCCACCACCAGAAACATCACATCATCCCCCACTTTGAGCCGGCAATTTTCCCGAATGTGCACCTGGATATCCAGAATGCCGGGACGGGCCCGCTCCTTTGTCAGGATCTGTTCAAGCCGGGCATGGTCCACTTCAATTTCAAGACCGGTCACGGCCCGGCCGTCTCTGGCGGTTTCCCGCACCACCCCGTTGTGGGCCAGAATCATTCCGGCTTTTGAAAATTCCGGATGGGCCTTGATATCGGCCACCATCTGCGCCAGGGTCACGGGACTGTCTTTTCTATCGTTTTCCACCATCCATCGTTCCTTTCAAGGGATGGGGGTCAGAATGGGGTCAGGCCTGCGTTATTGTCGTTATTGAAGCCAATAACGCAGGCCTGACCCCATTCTGACCCCTCCCTATTTTGTGGCCATCTGCCTGGCTTTTTCCAGATCAGACGGTGTGTTTACATTAAAAATAAATTCCATGCCCGGATCCAGACGTTTCAATACCGACATGGGCACTTCCCGGACATGCTTTTTTTTGTAGAATTTTTTGATCATGAATATATTGTTTTTCAGGCTTTCTTCGATCAAAGGAATGCACGCTTTGGAATACACCGCCGACAAGGGCTCCAGCCCGTCATCCGTTCTGGGGATGACCACATGATCCCCGGGTCTGACCCGGTCCACCAGATGCCGGATCACGGCTTCACTGGCAAACGGAATATCACAGGCAGTCACATACGCATACGGGTAGGACGCATAAAACAGTCCGGCATGCAGCCCGGCCAGCACACACCGGGCCGGGATGATATCGGTTGCTACCATCATGTCCAGACCCATGAATTCTTCGGGTTCATTCACCACGATGATGGTTTCCTTGAACAGTTTTGAAAAAAGCGCGCACAGTCTTTCAAGTATGCTTGTGTCTCCAACCCGGTGAAAGGTCTTTTTTTTCCCCGGAAGCCGGCTGTTTTTCCCGCCGGCCAGAATCACCCCTGTGAAGTCCAGCTCCATTGGCATCCATCCTTTGTCAATGCTCATCCATGCGGGTGCATTATATCTGACTTCCCCTGAAAATCAAGGTATTGCTCCCGGGTGGAAAAGGTGGTACATTTTTTTGATGGTATCAACCCCTTTGTAATGAAAGGCAGGTCATGAAACAGACACGACCCATTCTCAATGCTTCGGATTTCAAACGCATTCTTTCCCGGATTGCCCACGAAATCATTGAAAAACACCAGGGTGCCGACAATCTGGCCCTGGTGGGGATTCAGACCCGGGGAGATTTTCTGGCCCACCGCCTGGCCGACCAGATCCGGAAAATTGAAAATGTGACCCTGCCCGTGGGCAGCATGGATATCAACATGTACCGGGATGACTGGACAAAAATCAGTCATCAGCCGGTGGTCAGACCGTCTGATATTCCATTCAGCGTGGATGACACCAATATTGTTCTGGTGGATGACGTGCTTTACACCGGCAGAACCATCCGGGCCGCCATGGAAGCGCTCATGGATTTCGGCCGTCCTGCCCGCATCGAACTGGCCATCCTAGTGGACAGAGGTCACCGGGAGCTGCCCATCCAGGCGGATTACAAAGGCATTTTTGTGGACACCGGTCACCAGGATACCATCCAGGTGCATGTGTCCGAACATGATGATCAGGATCTGGTATTCAGGGAAATCCATTCATGAGCACGGATGAACACAGAAAAAAAGCAATCCAGCATATCCGGATAGCGGTAATCAGCATATCCACCACAAGGAAGCTGGCAGACGACAAAAGCGGAACCTGGATCAAAAAACAGGCCAGAAAAGAAGGACATGAGGTGATGATTCACCAGGTTGTCAAAGATGACATCACCGACATCCAGAATCTGCTGACCCATGTGGTGGAAAAAATAACCCCCCATGCCGTGATCATGACCGGCGGCACCGGCATCAGCCCCAAAGATGTGACCATTGAAGCGGTACAGCCGTTTTTTGAAAAAACGCTCACCGCATTCGGTCCCGTGTTTGCCCAGCTCTCTTTTGAGGAAATCGATGCGGCCGCCATCGGTTCCCGGGCCACGGCCGGTATTATCAGAAACATTCTGGTGTTCTGCATTCCAGGCAGCCTGAAAGCCTGCAAACTGGCCTGCAACGCATTGATTTTCCCTGAAATCGGACACCTGCTCAAACATATGAGGGAATAATCATGACCACAGAACTGAACCCATTCATTTCAGCATGGAAAGACAACGATACCCGGATCAAACAGGCATTTGAAGAACTGCTGGCCCACTTGAAGACCCTGGACAGAACCGGGCTGGAATTTGTGGCCCGGCCCACGGTCAGTTATTCCGTGCGCCCGAAACATGATCTTCAGGAAAAACGCTCCCTGTTCGCCATGGTGGATGTCATTGATGATGATCCGGACAACCGGTGGCTGTCCGTGTGCTTTTACGGGGAAATGATCACGGACCCGGAGGAAAAAGGAGACCTGATTCCCGAAGGACTTTTAGGGGAAGACGGGTATTGTTTTGACCTGGATGAATACGATCCGGCAGACATGGCCTATCTGAAACAGCGGCTTTCTGAAGCCCATGCCAATGCACCGGAATAGAAATTTATAAAGGGCGGTTTTCTGCCGGGCTCCGCCCTTTATCGCTAAAAACAAGACACCGGTTACACGGAAAACCGGATGTTTAAAATATCCCCGTCCTTGACCCGATAGGTTTTACCTTCCACATAGAACCGGCCGGCTTTTTTCAGTTCTGCTTCCGATCCGAAAGCGATCAAGTCATCATAGGAAAACACTTCCGCCCGGATGAATCCCCGTTCCAGATCCGAATGAATAACCCCGGCCGCCCGGGGCGCGGTACTTTCCTGGCGCACCAGCCATTGCCTGACTTCGTCTTTGCCCACGGTGAAAAAAGAGATCAGGTTCAAAGATCTCAGACACAGCCGGGTGAGCACTTCCAGTGCGGTTTCTTCAATACCCAGCGCATCCAGAAATTCCTGTTTTTCCGATGCCGTGTCCAGCAATGCGATTTCCGCTTCCACTTTGGCGGACACCAGCATGACCTCGATGGCCTGGGCCTGACAGGCCGGGGCAAACCGGGCCAGCAGATCCTGGTTTCCCAGATCCTCTTCCGCCACATTCACGGCAATCACCATTTTTTTCCGGGTAATGAACGGATAGCTGCGGATCATTTTATCCTCATCCGGGGACAATGCCATCAGCCGCAGCGGATTTTCCTGCTCCAGGTGTTCCTGAATGCGCTGCATCAGGGCCAGCTCCTTCTGCCGGGCCTCATCTTTTATTTTTTTCACCTCATCGGCCAGCCGCTGGATCCGTTTTTCCGCAAAAATCTGATCATGCATGAGCAGTTCGGCATTCACATTTTCAAAATCCCGCCAGGCATTCACCGACCCTTGGGAATGATAAACCGCATCATCTTCAAACGCACGGATCACATGGCAGATGGCGTCCATGTCCGCAATATCCCTGAAAATCTCTCCTGCGGCAATGGTCTCCGCCTCCAGTTTGGGCAGCAGCGCCAGATCCAGCCGGGCCCGGACCTGTTTTTTGGGCTGATACATATCCACCAGCGTGTTGAACCGGGAGTCCAGGATATCTGCGGCCCCGGGTACGGGTTTATTGGTCTTTGCCGGATCCAGTGCCGCATTTCCCGTTAAAATCTGAAACAGTGTTTTCTTGCCTGTCTGGGGCAGGCCGATAATACCGACTTTCATAAAATTGGGTATTCCCTTGATTGTTTACGTTTAAAACTCTAACCCGCGATTCCCCTCAGGGCAGATGAATCCGTCTTTTTTCCGGGTTTTTGTGGGGCCGGTACAGCACAGCCACATGCCCGATCATACCGGCCACCGCCGCGCCGGTGTGCCGGGAAATCTCATCCAGCAACCCGGTTTTAACCGCTTTATCCTTATGATCCACAAATTTGATCTTGATCAGTTCGGCCCCGTCCAACGCGGTTTCGATCTCAGCTAAAAGCGCCGGGGTCATTCCTCTGGCACCCACAAACGCGCCGGGGTTCAAATGATGGGCCAGGCCCCGCAGATATTTACGCTGGCTCCCGGTCAACTGCATCACCATGTTCTTATCCTTCGTCTTGATTGGGTTTTAAATTGAGTCTTATACCACAGAAAAAAATTCTTGAACAGAAACAAGGGAAAATCCTGGTTCATGTCCCCCTTTTTTTTAAAATAAAACCCGGGCATCCCTTCATGTGTCAATCGGGTTAAACCCGTTTGAATTTTTAAAATTTTCCTTGTGTATATTGCTGATAAATTTTATAAGATACTTTGATTTTAAACGGATCTGTCCGCTTTTTTGCCATTTTGCCGCATCAGGCATCGGACAGCCAAAACTGTAAAAACGTATGATGATGGGTGACAAACCGCATCATCTTTTTGTATAAACATGACATTAATCAATTAGGAGGTTTTATGACAACTTTGGTATTTGGCCACAAAAACCCGGATACAGATTCTGTCTGTGCCGCTATTGCACTGACGGATCTCAAGAAAAAACTGGGTGAGGACATCGCCCCGGCGGTTCAGGGGGAGCTCAACCCGGAATCCAAATTCGTTCTGGACAAATTCGGTGTGGCAGCCCCGGCCGTGGTGACCAGCTATGCCGGCAAAGACGTGTACCTGGTGGATCATTCCGATCTGGCCCAGAGTCCGGACGACCTGAAGGAAGCCAATATCCTGGGCATTGTGGACCATCACAAGCTCGGGGACGTGACCACGGGTCAGCCTCTGGAATGCTGGATCTGGCCGGTGGGCTGCACCTGCACCGTCATCTCCCGCATGTACAAATATCTGGGCGTGGAAATCCCCAAGGATGTTGCCGGCATCATGCTGTGCGC
>CALGAJ010000242.1 GCA_937951975.1 uncultured Desulfotignum sp. | reverse complement strand
GCCTCGGTGGAGCCGTACACCTGGTAGATGGGCAGGTCATACAGCTCTTTGAACCGGTTCATCACCTTGCCCGGCAGCACATCCCCGCCGCAGAAACAGTAGGTGAGAGACGACAGGTCATACTGGTCCAGGCGGTCGTTTTCCAGGATCATCCGGTACAACGCCGGCACCCCCAGAAACCACCGGGCCCGGTACCGCTGGATCGATTCCAGGATGGCATCCACCTGGGGCTGGGGCATGAGCACCACCATGTTGCCCCGGTTCAGGCCGATGGCCATGAAAAACCCCAGGGCCATGATGTGGAACAGCGGGTTGATGGCGATATACACGTCTTCCCCTTCTTTGAGATGGTCACCGGCCACATCGAAACTCACGTCGTTGATGTAGGAGGTGGCCCCGGTGTGGTTGCCGGGCACCCCTTTGGGAAATCCGGTGGTGCCGCCGGTGTACAGGATGTAGGACAGATCGGTCAGCGGGTCCAGGTCCGGCTTGTCCGTGATGGGCGGGCCCTTGAGCAGGGATTTGAAAGGCAGCACCCGCTCGTCGAAGGTGACCCGGCCCGAGGGCACCCTGTCCAGGATCACGCCCATGGCCCTTTTCCACACCGGCAAGAGTTCGGTCAGGTGGGTGACGATCGCCCGTTTCAGGCCCGTGTTTTTAAAGGTCTCCTGGACATACCCGAAATTGGTGTCCATGCAGATGATGGTATCGGCCCCGGCATCGTTGATCATGTAGGAGATCTCATGGGAGGTGTAGATGGGGGAGACCGGCACCATCACGGCCCCGGCCTTCTGTATGCCCAGAAACGCGATGAGCCACTGAATGCAGTTGGGAATATAGAGCAGCACCTTGTCCCCTTTGGCAATGCCCAGGTTCTTCAGCCCGCCGGCAAACCGTTCGGTAAGATCATGCAGCCGCTTGTAGGAAAATTTTTCTCCCAGGTACACCACGGCCGTGTGGTCCGGATAGATGCCGGCCATACGGTCAAACCGCGAGTAGGACAGTTCCTTTTCAAGAGGGATCGAATCAACCATGGGGGCCTCCTTTATGACATGCCGAAATAGGCGGATTTGACATCCGGATTGTTCATGAGTTCATCCCGGGTGCCTTCCATGACTGCGGCCCCGTTCTCCAGAATATAGGCGTAATCCACAATGGGAAACACCGGCCGGGCGTATTGTTCGGCCACGATGATGGAGATGTCGCTTTCCTCCTGGATCTTTTTGACCGCCTTGATCAGGGTGGCCTGCATGAGCGGGCTCAGTCCCATGAGGGGTTCATCCAGGAGCAGGACCTTGGGCTGGGCCATCAGGGCCCGGCCGATGGCCACCATCTGCTGTTCCCCGCCGCTCAGGAATCCCGCCAGGCGTTTCTGAAGCCGTACCAGGGCCGGAAACAGAGCCATGACAAATTCCAGGCTGGCCCTGGCCTGGGATTTGGTGGCCAGGTATCCGCCGATGCGCAGGTTTTCCATGACCGAGCTTTCACTGAACAGCCGCCGCCGCTCCGGGCACAGCACGATCCCGGCCCGGGCCCGGTCACTGGGTTTCATGGTCATGATATCCCGGCCTTCCAGGGTCAGTTGCCCGTAAAGGGTGATCCGTTCCCCCCCGGCCATTTTCTCCTTTTTCTGGATGTCCAGCATGATGCCGGACAGCGAATACATCAGCGTGGATTTTCCCGCGGAATTGGCCCCGAACACCCCCGTGATCCGGTTTTTTTTGCAGGTGATGCTGATGTTGTTCAATGCCAGCATGTTTTCGTAAAACACCATGAGATCCGTGGCTTCAAGCATAGGTCATGACCTCCTCGATTTTTTCGGATCCGAAATAGGCCTCCTTGACCCGTTCGTCCGCCATCACCTCCTCAGGGGTGCCTTCCACCAGTTTTTCCCCGAAATTGAGCACCATGACCCGGTTGGCCACCTGGAACAGCTCCCGGAGCCGGTGTTCGATCATCACAATGGTGATGCCGTCATCCTGGAGCCGTTCGATCAAGGGCACCATGGAGGCGATCTCACTCATGGACAGCCCTGAAAAAATCTCGTCGCAGATCAGGATCTCCGGCTGAAGCGCCAGACATCTTGCCAGCTCCAGTCGCTTGAGATAGCCCGTGGGCAGCGTGGAAGTGGTTTTGAACGGGATATAGGAATCCCGCTCGAATCCGATCTCCTCCAGGATATCGATGGCAATGGTTTTGCGGTCTCCCAGGTTTCCACCGCCCCGCCATCCGCCGGTTCTTTTGGCTCTTGGGGAAAACAGGGGAATCACCAGGTTTTTGTAAGCCGGCAGGCTGTAATAGGGCCGCATGATCTGGAAGGTCCGGGTGATGCCCATGTCCGCGATCTGGTGGGGCTTTTTCCCGGTGATATTTTTTCCTTTGAAAAAGATCCGCCCCCCGGACGGGCGGATAAATCCGGTGATGGCATTGACCGTGGTGGTTTTGCCGGATCCGTTGGGGCCGATGATGCCCAGGACATCCCCTTCATGGACATCCAGGTCCACATGGGACAGGGCCGTGACCCCGCCGAAGGTCTTGGATACGTTTTCCATGCGCAGCATGGGCGGTTTTGGATTTGTGTCGGGTTTCATACCTGGGTCCACCTTTCAATCTGTTCATATTTGCGTTTGGCAAAGGCCATGATCCCGTCACTGCGGAACAGGATGAACGCCACCAGGATGGTGGCGTAGAACACGATGCGCAACGTGCCGAAATCCCGGAGCAGTTCGGACACCGGCACCAGGATCAGGCACCCGATCACCGGTCCCGCCAGGGTTCCGGCCCCGCCGATCACCGTGGCCGCAATGGGCAGAATGGAAAAATCCAGAGCAAACTGGGAGATGCCCGACCACATGTAGATATGGGTCAGGCAGGCCCCGGCCAGGCACCCCATGGCCGATGCGATGAACACGGCCAGGGCTTTGTAGTGGGTGATGTTGATGCCGGATGCCCGCACGGCCTGGTCATTGTCCATGACCGCCGTGAAGATCAGGCCCATGTCCGTGTTCACCAGGCGCCGCAGCCCGAACAGGAATACCAGCAGGATCCCCACCACAAAGTACTGCTCCACGAACGCGGAGGAAAAGCTGTCGATGCCAAGAATACCATCCGTGCCGCCGAAAATGTCGAACGCCTCGATGATCCGGGCCATGAACAAGGGATACATCAGTGTGACAATGGCGAAATATACGCCCCTCAGCGGCAGGCAGGGCAGCAGTAGCAGGGTGCAGAACAATCCGCCGGCAATGGCGGCCAGAGGAATGGTCAAAAGCGGTGGCATGCCGAAATAGGCGTTGAAAATCCCGGCGATATACCCGCCCACGCCGATGAAAAACGCTCCGCCCAGGCAGACCAGCCCCACATAATGGGCCAGAAAGTCAAAACTGATGGCCACAATGGCGTAAATGCAGACAATGGAAATGACCCGCTGCCAGTACAGGCCCGGCATCAAAAGGGGCAGGGCCAGCAGCCCCGCAATCAGGATGAACCGGGGGGCGATGAGGTAGGCCATCTCCCGCCAGGACATCAACGCGTACAGTCCGTCGGACCGGACCTTGATCCCCCGGTCGATGCGCTCTTTTCTTCTGTTTTCCGTGCTCATACCCGGTCCTCCAGTTCTTTTTGCTGGCCGAACAGGCCGGACGGTTTCAGAATAAGGGTGAGTATAATGGCCAGAAGAGCCACCACCATCTGAAAATGGGACCCCAGGAAGACCACACTCAGAATCTGGGCATACCCGATGATAAAGGCGGCGAAAAACGCCCCCATCCAGGAACCCAACCCTCCCACGATACACACGGCAATGGACATGATCAGCACATGATACCCGGATTCCACCACGATATTGCCCAGAGGCAGAATGGAGATGGCCGCCACCCCGGCCAGGACAGCCCCAAACCCCATGGCCAGCATGGCCATGAAATCGGAGTCGATCCCCAGCATGAGGGCGGCCCGCTCATCCTGGGCCATGCCCTGAAGGGCCAGTCCCAGCCTGGTAAAATGGGTGAACACCCACAGGGCCGCCACCAGCAGGATGCCGATCACCACCATGACGATCCGGTGATAATCCACGGGCACCCCGCCGATGATCACCATGCCATCCATGAACACGGGCAGGGTATAGGTCATGCCTCGGAATCCGCCGTACCTCAGGCCTTCCAGAATGGCCAGTCCGATGGCATAGGAGCTGATAATTTCAGAGATGCTCATGCCCCTGACCCGAATCAGCACCAGCCGGTACATGAGAATGCCCAGAAGCCCGTTGGCGGCCAGGGAGAGCACAATGGCCAGCCCGTATGGCATTCCAATTTTCTGGAGCAGGGTCCAGGTGACGAACCCGCAGATGATGTACAGGGCGCCGTGGGCGAAATTGGGTACCCGGCTGATACCGTACACCATGGCGAACCCCAGGCCCATCAGGGCCAGGGACACCGAGTTGATGGTCCCGTAGACAAGAATTTCCATAATACGATTTCTCCCGGTTCAAGGATCCAAAGATCAGGGCCGGCCGCCCGCCAGGGCGGTTGTTTCATCCGGCAGCCCTTTCTGAGGACCCATTCGGGTCGCTTTCAGGTTGGGTGCCGGACAATGCCCCGAAGCTGAACTTTCTATTGATTCATCCAGGGCGGCAGCAGGATCTCCCCCATGGCGATGCTTTTGGGATACACCACCACCCGTTTGCCGTCCTGCCACTGCAGGATGGAGCCCACAGCCCCCTCTTCCGGGTCGGTGGAAGGGATCACCTGGTGGGTCTTGGGATCAAACCGGAGCCGGCCGTACACGCCCATCAGATCGATTTGTTCCAGGGCCGTGACCACTTTGTCCGAATCGATGGTGCCGGCCCGCTCGATCGCGTCTTTGAGGGCATAGACCGCCATGTACGATGAGGATGCGCCCAGGCCTTCGGGTTCCACGCCCCATTTTTCCGTATAGGCGTTGTAGAATTTCATGGTCCAGGGGGTGGCCTCGGACGGGGCGTTGCCTGCATTGACCACGTTGCACAGGGTGTATTCCCCCTTGCCTTCGGTGGCGTCCCAGAATCCGGGCTGTTCCGCCGCCGCCAGGGTGGAGCCGAAGGGCAGTGCCGGAATTTTCAGGTCATACCACTGTTTGAGAAGGATGGCGCTTTCCGGCATGTCCATCCAGATGTTGATGATCTGGGCGCCGGTGGACCGGGCTTTGAGCAGGCCCATGGAAAAATCGGTGGCCCCGGTGGGATAGATTTCGGTGCCGGTGACCTCAAATCCCTTGGAGCCGGCCACCTTGCCCATGACTTCGGCCGCGCCCCTGGCATGGGATACATCCTGGGCCATAATGAACACTTTGGTCAGGCCGTATTTTTCCTTGAGATCCGCAAAATTGGCGATGATTTCGCCGATCAGATTCACGGCTTCGCCGTGGATCCGAAAAGCGTACTTGAACTTGTCGTAATTCTCGGCCACCGTCTTATGGTATTTAGGGGTAAGTACCCCGGAGGTGACAATGGACACTTTCTTGTGTTTGGCCAACAGCGACATGGCGGCCAGGGCCGCCTCGGACCGGTTGGGGCCGCCCACGATGAAATCCGCCCCCTTGTTGAGAATCAGCCGCTCCACGGCCATGAGGGCTTCGCTTACCGGGACCCCGGGCTCCAGGTCCCGGGTGTCGATCACTTCCACGGCAAAGGGCCGTTTTTTGTCACCCACAGCCACCCCGCCGACAGCATTGATTTCATCCACAGCCAGCCGGATCCCCCGTTCCGCATCCCAGCCGTACAGATACGCCGAAG
>CALGAJ010000241.1 GCA_937951975.1 uncultured Desulfotignum sp. | reverse complement strand
ATATCACCGTGCATGTCCCCAAGATGGAGGCCACCATCGATCTGCTGGATGCCGACGCATTTGAAAAAATGAAGACGGGCGTGTACGTGATCAACTGTGCCCGGGGCGGGATTGTCAACGAGCCAGCCCTGCACGATGCCATTGTGGCCGGAAAAGTGGCCGGCGCGGCCCTGGACGTGTTTTCCACGGAACCTCCCGGAGACCTGCCTCTGCTGGGCCTGGACCAGGTGGTGGCCACCCCGCACCTGGGCGCTTCCACCAAGGAGGCCCAGACCAATGTGGCCGTGGCCGCCGCCAACCAGATCATTGCCTACCTTCTGTTCGACACCGTGATCAATGCCGTGAACGTCCCGTCGGTCACCGGCGAGGTCCTGCGCCAGCTTACGCCGTTTCTGCACCTGGCGGAAAAGATGGGCAAAATGCAGGCCCAGCTCATTTCCGGCGGTATCAAAGAGGTGCAGATCGAGTATATCGGCAAGTTTCCGGACCTGGACCTCAAACCGGTCACCATTGCGGCCATCAAGGGGCTGCTCAACGAGTTCATCCCCTATGAGGTCAACTCCGTGAACGCCATCTCCCTGGCCAATGAAAAAGGGATCAAGATTTCCGAATCCACGGCCCAGGACTCCGGCAACTTCATCAACCTGATCCGCATCACCGTGGTCACGGATTCCGGCACCGATGTGGTGGCCGGCACCATTTTCGGCAAGGACACGGCCCGGATCGTGCGCATCAACAAGTTCCGGCTGGAAGTGATCCCCGAGGGGCACCTGGGCCTGATCCACAACGTGGACAAGCCCGGCTCCATCGGCTCCATCGGCAACACCCTGGGCAAGCACCAGATCAACATCTCCCGCATGATGGTGGGCCGGGAAGAAGACGGCCAGCGCAACATTATTTTCCTGAAAACCGATACCCCGGTACCGCCGGACGTGATCACTGAAATCGAGGCCCTGGAGCTGGTGGTGAGCATGAGGACCTTTGAACTGTAGCCATGCGTGATCCGGAAAGAAAAATTCTTTACAATTACACCTCTGCTGCGGATGACCAGATTATTCTCCATCTTTTCGGATCAGACATCCTGAAGACGGTTCAGGACCTGGAAGCCAAAAAACGCACCGGCCGGTCCGCAAGGCTGTTGTACCGGTTCATGGGAGATCTGTTCATCATCGAGCGCAATCCGTTTCTTTTCCAGGAGCTGGCCTCCCACCCGATCCGGCGCAGGCAGCTGTTTTCTGAATTTGAAAAGGACCTGGCCGTCATTGAAAAGGCAGCCCGGCACTCGGACGTATTTCAGGTATTGGAGGTCTGCCGGCGTGTCCTGGGGGATCTGGACCGCCACATGGCCGGCCAGTTTTCATTTCAACGGAAACTGGTCCGGGCGTTGGGTCCGGTGGTCGGCAAAGACAATATCTATTTTGACCCGTTTACGCTGACGGCCCATGCCACGGATGCCACCGACTGGCGGCGGTTTCTTCCCAGAGCGGTGCTGCGTCCGGACCGTGAATCCCAGATGCCTGCCCTCATAAAAAAAATTCATGAACTGGGGCTGAAGATCATTCCCCGGGGCGGGGGCACCGGACTGACCGGCGGGGCCACCCCGCTGACCCCGGACTGTGTCATGATCAACACGGAAAAACTCAACCGCATCGGTGACGTCACCCCTCTGGAAACGGTGGGAGAGGGCAGGTGTTTTGCCATGGATGTGCAGGCCGGGGTCATCACCCAGGATGCCAAGGATGCGGCCCATGAACAGGGACTGATCTTTGCCACGGACCCCACATCCGCCTGGGCCTGTACCATCGGCGGGAACCTGGCGGAAAACGCCGGAGGCAAAACCGCGGTTTTGTTCGGCACGGCCCTGGACAATGTCCTGTCCTATCGGATCGTCATGCCGGACGGGCAGGTGTGCACCGTGTCCCGCAAAGATCATCCGGGCAGAAAAATTCAGTTTACAGATCCGGTGGTGTTCGAGGTGGCCGATGACACCGGCCGGGTGATCCAGACCATCACGCTGACCGGGGAGGATATCCGGAAAAAAGGCCTGGGCAAGGATGTCACCAACAAATATCTCAACGGCCTGCCCGGGGTCCAGAAAGAAGGGTGTGACGGGATCATCACGTCGGCCCGGTTCATTCTGTATCCGGAATTCGCCTGTAAAAAAACCTGCTGCATCGAATTTTTCGGCAATGACATGACCGAAGCGGGACAGGTGATCACCACGATTTCCGAAAAATTCGCCCGCAGTGATCCGGCGGTCATGGCACTGGAGCATTTTGACGAAGCCTATATCCAGGCCATTGACTATAAAACCAAAAACGGCCTGGGCGACCGGCTCAAGGCGGTGCTGCTGGTGGATCTGGTATCCAATGATCCGGTCCGGCTGGAAGCGGGCATGAACACTCTGGCCGCCATTCTGGATCCGTTTGAAAGAACCGGACTGACCATTGCCGGCACCGATGAAGAAGCGCACCGGTTCTGGGAAGACCGGAAACGGCTGGGGGCCATTGCAGCCCATACCAATGCGTTCAAGCTCAATGAGGACATTGTCCTGCCCCTGGCATCCCTGGCGGATTTTGTCCGGTTCGTGGACCAGATCAACCTGGAGGAAAAAAAGGTCAATCAGGCCCGGATCATCGACAACCTGGTGGCCTATCTGGATCAGGCCGTGCCCCTGTCCGACCCCCAGTGGCTGGGGAAAAAAGTGGGGCAGGCCAAGGACCTGGCCTGGGCCACGAAAAAAAAGCTGGCCATTGCTTCCCGGGATGCCCTGGAAGCGGGGATTCACGCCAAAAATTTTTATGCCCGGGTCACGGAGAGCCTGCGGGGGTATTCCCTGATTCTGGAAACCCTGAAAACCATTTATGACACCACCCGGGCCCGGGAGATCGTGGTGGCCACCCACATGCATGCCGGAGACGGCAATGTGCACGTGAACATCCCGGTGCTGTCCAATGACCGGGAAATGATGGAGCGGGCCGCTTTGACTGCGGACCGGGTCATGGAAAAGGCCGTGGCCCTGAACGGGGTGGTGTCCGGCGAACACGGCATCGGGATCACCAAGTTCAAATACCTGCCAAAACCGGCGGTCCGGGACTTGGAACACTACCGGAACCAGGTGGACCCGGACCGGGTCATGAACCCGGGCAAGCTGTGTGAACCCGATATCCATGAAAAGGTGTTCACCCCGTCCTTCAATCTGTTGAAACTGGAGGCCCGGATCCTGAAACACGGGTCATTGTACGACCTGGCCATGAATATTGCCCATTGCGTCCGGTGCGGCAAATGCAAGCCCCTGTGCCCGGTGTTCTTTCCGGGCAAGAACATGTTTTTTCACCCCCGGAACCGGAACCTGGCCCTGGGGGCGCTCATCGAGGCCCTTTTGTACATCACCCAGCGGACCCGGTCCACCGGGTTTCAGATGCTGCGGCATCTGGAAGAGATCGCGGATCATTGCACCATCTGCCACCGATGCCTGGCCCGCTGTCCGGTGAAGATCGATTCCGGAAACATCACCATTGAATCCCGGGAAATCCTGAAAACCATGGATTTCAAACATACCCCGGTGTCCACTCGGATCACCCTGGGATACCTGGCGGACAAGCGGCCGATGACCAACCGGGTGACCCGGCCGTTTCTGCTGAATGCGGGCACATTGTTCCAGCGGACCGGTGCGGCGTTGATGTCGCAGGTGACCGGAATCTTTCCGTTTTCAAAAATCCGGTCCGTTCAGGTGCTGCAATCCAAAATGCCCTGGCCGGATATCACCACTTTGCGGGCCCATGTCCCTATGACCCTGAAAAACCAGGCCCTGGTGCTGGAACCTGAGCAGAAAGCGGTTTCCACGGTGTTTTATTTTCCCGGATGCGGCAGTGAACGTCTGTTTTCCCGGATTTCCAGAGCAGCCATATACATCCTTTTGTCCCAACATCACCGGGTGATCCTGCCGCCGCCGTTTCTGTGCTGCGGATATCCGTTTCAAGTCAATGCGCAAACCCGGAAATACAAAGAACTGGTGCTCAAAAACATCATGGTTTTGACTCAGATCCGGGAGATGTTCAATGATCTGACCTTTGATGCGGTGGTGGTGTCCTGCGGCACCTGCATGGAATCTCTGGGACAGCTGGATGCGGCCCGCATATTTGACGGCCCGGTGATCGATGTCAGTGAATATGTCATGAAGGGCTGGGACGGTTCCGATCTGCCGGAATCGGCCTGTCTGTATCATGCTCCCTGTCATGATTCGTTAAAGGACCGGGGAACCGCTCTATTAAAAGTCAAAGGCTTTGATGTGACCCCGGTGCCGCACTGCTGTTCCCAGGCCGGGACCTTGGCCCTGTCCCGGCCGGACATCAGCCACAACATGCTGGTGCGCAAACAGGAAGCCCTGGCTTTGCCGGACCGTTTCAACGGCAGGGCCCCCATCAAAATTCTCACCAACTGTCCTTCCTGTATCCAGGGCCTGGGCCGGTTGAACCGGGTCAAACCGGTTCACCTGGCGGAAGAACTGGCCATGGCCATGGGCGGTTCCCAGTGGAAAGAAAAGCCGCTGCACGAGTGGACCGCCTCCGTGGAAAAGGTGACGTTTTAGCCGTGAACCTGGTCCTGCTGTCCCGGAAAGATTTTATCTCCAAAGACCGGGTATGCCTGTCCGGGCGAAGATTCAATCATATCCGCACCGTGCTCAACGCCGGCCCCGGGGACACGGTAGCCTGCGGCAGGGTCAACGGCCGTCTGGGACACGGCATCATCCATGACATGGATGCGCAAAAACTGATGATGCAAGTGACCCTGGATCTGGCACCGCCCCCGGCATTGCCGCTCAACCTGGTGCTGGCCCTGCCCCGGCCCAAGATGCTCCGGCGGATCATCCAGAACGTCACGGCCCTGGGCGTCAAACAGATCTATCTGGTGAATTCCTGGCGGGTGGAAAAAAGTTTCTGGCAAAGCCCGTTTCTTGAGGAAGACAACCTGAGTTCCTATGCCCGGCTGGGCCTGGAACAGGCAAAAGACACGGTCATGCCGGATATCCAAAAAAAACGGTTTTTCAGCCGGTTTGTCAAACAGGAACTGCCCCATATTTCCCGGGAAACCCTGGGCATCACGGCCCATCCCAAAACCGGTCAGGTCTGTCCGTCCGGGGTGAACCAGCCGGTGACCCTGGCCGTGGGGCCGGAAGGCGGGTGGATCGATCTGGAAGTTCAGACCCTGGCGGATATCGGATTTATCCCCTGCGGTCTGGGGCCCCGGATTCTGACCGTGGAAACCGCGGTCATCAGCCTGATCTCCCGGTTGTTTGTCTGAAATTGTTTGTCTGAACCGGCCCGGCCGGCCTATTTTTCGGCCGCTGCTTTTTTCTGTTCCAGTTCTTCCCACCGGGCATACAATGCCTGGACCCGGGTTTCCGCTTTTTCCAGGTCCCGGCACACATCGGCCAGCCGCTCCGGATCCGCCATGATCTCCGGATCCTGCACCCGGGCCGTCAAAGTCGCCACCCCATCTTCCGCTTCCAGAATGGTTGCTTCCATATGTTCCAGTTCATACTTGTCCTTGAACGAAAAAATAAGACCGGAGCCCGAAGCCTTGTCAGACCCCTTTTTTGACGCTGAGACGGATCGGGGTTTTGTTTCAGATCGGCTTGCGGATTCCGGTTTTTCAGAACCCGAATTTTTACGGGTTGCCGCTGAATAAATCTGGCTGAAGTTTTTAAAAAACGCCGGGGGCGAATCCGGGTCCAGGAACAGCATCCGGTGGCAGACCCGATCCATGAGATACCGGTCATGGGAAACGATCACCACAGCTCCGGGAAATTCTTTGATCCGCTGCTCCAGAACTTCCAAAGACAGAATGTCCAGGTCATTGGTGGGCTCGTCCA
>CALGAJ010000240.1 GCA_937951975.1 uncultured Desulfotignum sp. | reverse complement strand
CCAACCACTCCACCGACCGGATCCGGGTCAACACACACACATGGGATATGGCCGGGACATCGAGGCCCTCATACGCTACCGCGATAGTCACCAGCACATCGGCCGGTCCCTTGAACCGGTTAATGTTGTCCCGGCAGGCTTTGGATTCATGACTTGTTGCCAGCAGTGCCTTGATTCCCAAACTTTTCAGATAGTCCAGACACCGCCTGGCATCTTCGATCCGGGCACAGACAAAAAGGATTTTTGCGGCCGGCCTGTCCTTCTTCCATTTCAGCCAGTGGACCAGGGCCGATTCCATCAGCTGTTCGGCAAACTCAGTCTGGAGCGCGGTATAAAGGGCACTCGATCTGTCCGATATCTGGACCTCGGAAAAGCTCGATACCTCCGTCACCTTGTCTTTGCCGTTCTCTTTCCAGGAAAACTCCCCGTCATACAGGTGAAACTCCAGCGGAAGGATTGCCTTTTCCTGGATTGCCTCCGCGCGGGAATACTGGATTACGTGCGTGTTCTCATCTCCCTGCAGGTCAACATACCCGTTGTGGTATTTAACGCAGGCAATGGGCTTTTTGTTGGCCCTGGAAAGGGTTCCGGACATCTTGATCACATAGGTGGCAGCTAAAAGAATCTGATCCACGGCCTGGTGCCAGGGGGAATCTTCTTCCACATGGTGGAATTCATCCAGGATGACAATGTACCGGCGCCGGCGGATCTCCTGGACCACCCTCCGCCGTTTGTCCGCACCCAGGGCCTGGTAAGTGGTCACGAATCCGTTCATACCGCGGCAGGGGTCATTGTCATTTGTGCTGGCCCGGATACTGAGGTTCACTTTGAACAGCTTTTTGAAAAACGGATCCATGAAAACTTCCTCCGCCTGCTGCTGGAGTGATTGCCGTGGTACGATACAGCATATCCGGTCAGCTTTCCCGGCCAGGATCAGTTTACCGGCGTTCACCGGGACGGACCCCTTTCCACCCCCCGGGACCACGGACAGGATGATTTCACGGGCTTTGGATTTCCCGGAAATCATCCGGTCGATGACCTGGTTTAGTTCGTGTTGGTGTTTACGGAGGTTCATGCGGCCACCCCATGTTGGAAATATCGATTATACAATTCCCTCCCGTATTTATCTGGTGGGATCTCAAGTCCCAGTTCGGCTTTATCGGGCACAACCACATAATCGGGTTCCCCATCCGTTGAACAGCGGTACAATTTAACGGTGTCGAAGTCTTCCATTAAGCAGTACATTACCCACTCGCCGTCCTTGTTCTTGTATTTGTAATGCACTCGGCAAAACCCGCTATCGGTATAGGCGTATTTCATTTGGATCATATTTTATCCTTTTTGATCTGTTTCCCGGCCCCGGGAAAATGATCCAGGGGCCGGTGTTTTGACTAAGCCGCCCGTATCCCGCCGTCCTCAAACGTCAGCACATGATCAGCCATTGCCTGGCATTCCTGTATGTGGGAAATATAAATCAACTTGGAAAATCCCCCCTGGTTCATAAGCTCCCTGTACATCAGAATAAATTTTTCTGCTTTTTCCTTGTCAAGACTGCCCGATTCTTCGTCAGCGAAAGCGGTAAGAAACTGGACCCCTGACTTTTCAGCATTCATTAAAACCTGGGCTGCTTTAAAGCTCTGAAGCAGCCAAACCGTTTCCCCGCCCGAATAGGATGAAAGCGGGAATGTCTCTCCATCTTCCCGGGTCACCATCACATCCAATATTTCCGCTCCTGTTTCCGGGTCCACGGTGATCAAATCGACATAAAAGGCACCACCAAAGGTCCCGTGCAGAATGTTGTTTGCCCAGGACGTAAGCAGCGGGGCAGCTGCCGCAATCTCCATTGCCTGCAAACCTGACTTGGATACCGCGGCCCTGGCATAGGTCCACCGGTTGATTTCCTGCCTGATAAACTGTTCGCGGGTTTTCAGTTCCTCTATCCGGTCCGCGTCTTTCTGGAGTTTGCCGATATTCTCCCGGCAGGTTTCAACGGTATGTTTCAGAGTGGTGATCCGGTCCCTGAATTGCTGCCTTGTCCCGTCCAGGCTGGTCACCAGGTTCTCGTGATCGGCCAGGTCTTTTTCAACCAGGGGCCGGGAGACGGCGGAGTCTTTCAGTTCACCTATCTCTGTTTCAATGGCGTGGTGTGCATCCTGCAACTTGTTCCATTTATCAAAAAAGCCCTGTGACGTTTCCGAATAAGACTCATTCTCTAAATGGATAGCCTGGTTGATGTCCCTCAGATTCCGTTCAGCCTCTGCTATATCCGACGCTTTCCCGGCCAGCTCTTCCAGTGCCTGGATTTTTGGCGGGATCTGTTTCAGTTCATCCCGGTAGCATGCCATTTCGGCCTGGGCTTTTTTGATCAGCTGGCGGTGATTTGTGGCCAGCCGTTCCTTTGCCTGGATCTGGTTGTCGATTTCTTGGACCTTTTCCGCAACCTTTTTACTCAGGGTTTCCCGCTCGGTGATCAGCCTGGAAATATGGTTTTCCGTGTCGATTATTTCCCGTTCAATCTCGGCAATTTCGTTTTCCAGAGTTCCCCGGCTTTCATGGACCCGCTGTTCCTCCAGGACAAGCAGCTGCTCCTTTTCCGTTTTCCGCTTCTGGCCTTCCAAGGCATCCACAATGAACGGGCAATCATCAATGGTGCATGCGTCAGGCCGCTTATCCAAAAGACCCTTGACATAGGCATAACCTTCCAGATCACGTTTCAGGGAAAGAACGACCGGATCTTGATCCAGACCTTTCAGCCATTGCTGCCTTTCTCTCAATGCCGCCCTTGTTTCCGTCAGATACTTGTTCCGGCCGGTCAGGTCTTCATCAATATCAATGAGCCTGGGGATATTGCCGGACTTGTACCGCTGTTCTTTCAACTCGGAAGTCTCTCGCTCAAATCCGGACACGGAATCCAGGGCCATCCTTTCTGATCTCTGGATGTTCTCGATCAGGGCATTCAGGTGGGTTTCCAGGGCCTGCAACCGGGATATCTCGACCGTGGCGGTTTCGATATCGTCTTTCTGCAACAACAGATCCCGGTACGGCTGTTCCTGCATCCGGATTGCCTCGATCCGGTCTCCGTGTTTCTGTTTGGCTTCCGCAATCTTCCGGCCCACCTCGGCCCGTTCGTCCCGGATAGCGTCCAGAGTCTTTGTTTTTTCCTGGATCACGAATTCATCTTGCCGGGCCTTTTCAAGTTTGGCCTGTAATCCTTTGATATGCTCCCGGGTTTCGGTGATCCGCCGGTCCGTCTCATTCAGCTGAGTGACTGCCTGGCCCATCTGCTCGTTGCTGGTGTTGATACGGGCTTTGTTCTCATCGATCTCGGCAGCGGACTGGGACAGCAGTTCCTGTTCCTTCTCAACTTCCTTCATGGCCAGCTCACATTCATCGATGGCCGGCTTGATATTCCGCCACATTTCGGTGTAGCGTTCCAGGCCCAGGAGTTCGATCAGCAGCTGTTTGAATTCTCCGACGGGCAGGTCCGTGAGTTTTTTGCCGTTCTGGCAGCTGAATATGCTGGAGTAAAATAATTTTTCCGAACCGAACAGCTCCGATACCATCTTTTTGTATTCGGAGATTTTGCCCTTTACCAGGGGTTCGCCGTCACAATAAATATAACCTTCAGGGCTCATGGTGGTGCCGGCCGGTACTTCGATCCGGAAAACGTATTCTTTCCCCAGGTGCCGGTATGTGACTTCCTTGAAACTGTCACGGTCCCGGAACTGATTCTTGAAGTTGTATCTTTTCGGGTCTTTCAGCTGCCGGGACGGGAACGAATAGAACGGTGACAGCATTTCCAGGAAAGTAGTTTTACCGCGCCCGTTGGGACCTGCCAGGGTGATAAGGCCATCCATGTTCGTGAAATCGACTTCTGTTTCTTCGATGCCCATTCCATAGTAGAGGCCCAGGGCACCCTTTGATTTGAAACGTAATAATTCAGCCATCTATACATCCTCCATTAATAAATCGTTCATTTCATCCAGGTATAACTGCCGGCATGTTGCATCACAGAAGTCATTGTCACGATCCAATACCGGCAGCCCACAATAAGCACACTCCACCATGGTCTCGTCATTTTCTGATGGGCTGTACTTAGGCATTATGCCACCTGCCTTTCTTTTTCCCCGATCTGTTCCAGTCTCTCCCGGGCATACCGGGCAAGATCCCCCGCGTTCAAAGTCTCGATCTGTTCCAGCATTTCCCATATCCCATCCGGTGCCGGGCGGCTCCGGTGTTCAGCTAGGGCCCGGACCTTATCCACCAGACTTTCAGCCCTCAACACGGCATCTTCCCGGGTATTCTCCCGGCGGATACGGTTGATCTCCATCGTGACCCGGGCACCCTTTTCCTCGATCCCCCGCTTGATGGC
>CALGAJ010000239.1 GCA_937951975.1 uncultured Desulfotignum sp. | reverse complement strand
GATCCAGCCGGCTGGAAATCCCCAGCAGCACCACTGGAAAACTGCCGATATCAAACTTGCGGATACTGGGGCGGTCCACCTCTTCAGGCAGCTCATTGATTTCATCTTCCACAACGGAGCGGACATCCAACGCGGCAATGTCTATATCGGTTCCCCAGGCAAAACGGATCCGGACATTGCTGCGTCCTTCGGATGAATCTGAAGCGATCTCTTCCACACCGGGTACCGTGGCAGCGATCTCTTCAATGATCTGAGTCACCTGGCGTTCCATGATTTCCGGGCTGGCCCCTTCAAATTCGGTCCGGATGCTCAGGGTGGGCATTTCAATTTCAGGAAGCATGTCAATTTGAAGCCGGCTTAAGGAAATCGAACCGATAACCAGAACCATAAGAAAGACCATGGTAATGAATACGGGGCGGTGAACACTGAATTCAGGCAGGTTCATGCGGCCCTTTCGGATCGATACCGGATTTTGGGGCAACCGGATCCGGTATCCGGATCAATGATCCGTGGTCCAGCAGCTGGTGACCCAGGGTCACTACCTGGCCGGTCAGGTTGTCACCCCGGACCTGGACTTTTCCGTTCTGGCGGATGCCGGTGATCACCGGATGCCAGGTCACGGTTGTTTCATCCGGAGACACCACAAAGACCCCGGTTTCCTGATTCCGTTTTACCAGAGCGGTTTCCGGCACCATCAGCGTGTCGGCCACCTGTTCCAGTATCACGGAAACCCGGACAAACATTCCCGGTTTGAGGTCAAGCCCGGGATTGGGCACCCGGACTTCCACCCGGGCCTGGCGGGTCTGGGTCTTGAATACCGGAGAAATCCGGGTGATCTGTCCCTGAAAGGAGCGGTCAGGGAAGGCATCGGTGGAAAGCTCGGCCGGCTGGCCGATTTCAAGCCGGCCGTAATCTTTTTCCGTGACAAACAGTACCGCCAGCAGCGGGTTCAGTTCCACAATGGATACCAAAGCGGTGTTGGCGGAAACCGTGTCTCCTTCGGCCACGAATTTTTCCGCCATGAACCGGATATCGCTGCCTCCGGTCCAGTCGGCAAATACCGTGGTGTATCCCAGCCGGATCCGGGCGGTTTCCAGCTGGGCCCGGGCTTTCAACACCACAGCCCGGGCCATGTCCACCCGGGATCCGGCTGCCAGCCAGTCGGCCCGGGCCTTATCCACCTGGGAAGCGGAAGAGACCCCTCGTTTTTTAAGGGTTTCCATGCGGTTCAATTCCCGCTCAGCAATTTCCCGGGCATTTTCAGCCCCGGTGAGGTCCGCTTCAGCCACGGCCAGATCCGCCCGGGCCTGGGCCACCGCCTGGACATATTCATCATTGTCCAGGCGGGCCACTTCCTGTTTTCTGCAAACCGGATCTCCCATGTCCACAGCCAGGTGTTCCACCCGGCCGCTGATCTTGGGTGCCACCAGAAATTCGGCATTGGATTCCAGGGTGCCGCTGAAGGTCCGGCGCAGTGCCATGGGACCCCGCTCTATGGCGGCTGTTTCCACGGGTGCGGCCCAGGACTTTTTATCCAATGGGCGGCTGTCTTCTTTCTCGGACCCAGAAAAGGTCGATAAAAAATAAACTCCCAGAACCAGCACCGGGATGAACAGCCATTTGACTTGTTGCATTTTCATGGATTCGATCCCGGTGCTTTTATCCGATGTCCTGTGACATGCGCATCAGGCAATTTTCCGCAGTACGCCGGATGCCCGGGTACTGTCTTTGAGGTGCTGGTTCAGGCTGGTGGCCAGACGGGACAGTTGGCGGTTGCCTGTGGCCTTTTCTTCTGCCTGACGATAGATGTCGGATGCCAGCCGGGTATCTGCCAGACGGGTGCAGGCGGTTTCCGCCAGAAACAGCAGGTCGTCAAAACCGGTCAGTTTTTTCCGGGCTGATAACAGAATCCGGGTCAGGTAAGAAGGATCGGATGTCTGGCCGGATACCAGGTTGAACAGTCCGTCATAGCAGGTCTGATCCGTGCATTGGGCCTCTGCGGCTTCAAACAGGGAAATGGCCTTGTCCTGATCTTCCAGAAGCCTGAGACAGGCCCCTGCCACAAACGTGTAATCATGCGGCGTGCTGCATTGTTTTTCAGCCGCTGCCAGCAGATCCTTTGCCCAGGCTTTGTCATTGAGCTTGGTTGCTGCTACCGTTGCCAGTTTCACCCGGTCACTGTTGCCGTCACTTTGTTTTTCAATGGTTTTGTAAATGTCTTTGATCCAGGCATCATCTTTGAGGGTGGCGGCAATGGCATCGGTCAGTTCATTGTAGTAACTGAACGTGGTGCATTTTTCCAGCAGATCGGTGAAGATTTCCTTGACCCAGTCGGTGTCCCCCAGATCCTGGTGAATGCACACCCCCAGTTTGATGAAATCATTGAAATTCCGGGTAAGGGCCTGGGCCTGGCGGTATATTTTAGCACCATAATATTTGTCCCCGGTTTTTTCCACAATATCATGGGCCAGGGCCCGCTTGGTGGCACAGGTTTTGGTTTCCTGCTCCCGGTTGATGAAATCCGAATACAGGTCTTTGAATTCTTCGCGCTTTTCCAGCTGAAATGCGATGGCATCGGTCCATTCTTTGTCATCGGTGACGATTTCCTGAATGGCCTTGGCGGTCTTGATGAAATCCGCATTGCTTTTTACCGCGGACTGGGCCTGTTTGAGAACCTGCACGGCGGCTTCTTTGTCATTGAGATCTTTGGCCATGGCCATGGCCAGGTCCACCAGCTGGCTGCATGCCGGATTGGTGGCGGCGGCAGTCTGGAAAATGCCGGAAGCAAACGGTGCGTCCCCCGTGACTTCAAATGCCTCTTTTCCCAGTTTCAGATAATCGGAAAATTCCGAGTAAACCGATTCCGCTTTTTTGTAAATGGATTCCAGAAAATCCTTATCATCCAGTTTTTCGTTCACGGTCCGGGCGAACTTGAGCAGCTCATTGCCCGATTCCAGCGAGGAAAGGGCTTTTTCATAGATCTGCCGGGCCAGGGCTTTGTCTCCCAAGTCCTTGACCGCGCCTGCGGCCAGGATGTCGAAATCCTCAGCCTTGGACGCTTTTTCCATGGCACTGGCATACACTGCTTTGGCCCGGTCCTTGTCTTCAAACATGTCCAGAACCGATTTGGCAAACACCACAAAATCCTCGGTCTTGCTGCATTTGGCAAAGGCTTTTTCAACGGTTTTTTCCGCCAGTTCCGCATCATTGAGCACATCTGAAATGCTTTTGCTCAGTTCCAGGAAATCAGAGGTTTTCACACATTTGGTACCGGCGGCATTGTAGATCTCGGTGGCGGCTTCTTTCTGGTCCATTTCAAGCGCCGCCGCTGCCAGACCTGAAAAATCCTCAACAGTGGTGCACAGGTTTTTCCCGGAATCCAGATGGGTGCCGTCCGCTTCCTCATCTCCTAAGATATCCAGACAGGCTTTGGCATAAGTGACGGCATCTTCCCAGGTTTCAGCCCATTCCGCACCTTCTTCCAGAAGTTCTCCAGCCCATTCTTTGTCATCCAGGCCTTCAACGATTTCTTTGGCTACGGCAATGTACTCTTCCGGCGCGTCACACTCTTCGGCTTTTTCTTCCAGTTCTTCTTTAAGTCCCATGATGTGTCTCCTTTTAAAATTGCAGGTTGAGAGAATACCATTATATAAGATCCATACGTATATATGGCATAACTCCCTGTGATGTCAAGAAACTCCAGAATCAGGACCGGACCGGGGGATCAAATGACCCGTGCCGGGCGGTCCCTGTGGGTCTCACCCTCTGCCGGGTTTGACAGGGAGTAAGGGCATGCTGCGCTGAACGGCAAAAACTGCGGACAGGTGTGTCCTCAAACAGGTTGCTGTTCTTACCGCTTCGCATGCCCAACTCCCTGTAGCAAACGCGTCAGAATGGGATTCCGACCCACAGGGACCGCCCGGCACTCGCCGTTGAGGGAAGTGATGAACAAGAATGGGCTTCCGAATCATAGTTCTCTTGATGGAAGCCTTATTTGTAAGGCCTCTGGAATCGTTCCCCGTTAAAATGAATCAGGTGGGATGGGCCATCGGCAACCCATACTTCGGTTTCCCATGCGATGCTGTCAAGATACCGGGCCATGGTGACGCGGTTTGGAAAAGCCGTTACATAGACAAGGCCGGCTGTTGCATCGGCAAACAACCGGGTCAATTCGTTATGGCGTTTCCCATCCATCGGGCCGTGGCTGGTGACGGATTCAACCAACAGCAACCAGTTTTTTCTGGCATAATGCAATACGACATCGGGCATTTTGCCATGGGAGTCTATATCGACTTTTAATCCGGCCAGCATGGCAGCGTCAAAATATCCCCACTTATCTCCGGTATCTCCTGCATAGATCAATATGCTTCCCGGAG
>CALGAJ010000238.1 GCA_937951975.1 uncultured Desulfotignum sp. | reverse complement strand
GCCCTTCATCCATTTCATCGACCGGGAAAAGTTCTATCTGTTCGGCTTTCGGAGCGACCCTGGTGCGCTGTTCCTTTTCGATGGCGTCAACAAACTCAACAAAGGCCGGGTCTCGGGGCGCAAATATATGCGCTGCCTGGTTGTGATATGCGCCTGATTTTTTGCAGACGCGGGTTGCACGGCCCACACACTGGGTCATCCACTCCACGGATCTGATACGGGTGAGCACGCAAACATGAGAGATAGACGGAACGTCGAGACCTTCATATCCGACAGCTATCGTCACCAAGGCCGGGGCACCCGACTTGAACAGGTTGATATTCTTCTGACATGACACAGGGTCGTGACTGGTGGCCAAGAGCGCCGGCACACCCATGGTTTTTAAGTGGGCCATACACCTTTTTGCGTCAGAAATCCTGGCACACACAAACATGATGCGGGCCTCTGGCTTTTCTTTCCGGTATTCCAGCCAGTGAACCAAAGAGGCATCCATTAGCTGTTCGGCAAATTCCGTCTCAAGGGCCGTATATAAGGCACTCGATCTGTCCGATATTTGAACCTCCGAAAAACTTGATACAGATTTAACCGACTCTTTCCCGTTCTCTTTCCAGGAGAATTCACCATCATACAAATGGAACCGGATGGGGAGGATGGCCTTTTCTTTGATAGCATCCTCTCTGGTGTATGTGATCACGTGGGTTTTCTCATCCCCCGAAAGGTCCACATAGCCGTTTGTGTATTTCATACAGGCGATCTCTTTTTTGTTCGCCCGGGAAAGAGTCCCTGACATCATGATCACATATTTGGCGGCATCAATAATATCGTTCACGGCCTTGTGCCAAGGGCTGTCCTGTTCCACGTGGTGGAACTCATCGAGTATGACAATATACCTGCGTGACCTGATCGTTCTGAGCACACTGTTTCTTTTATCCTGTCCCAGCGCCTGGAATGTTGTGCAAAAGCCATTCATGCCTCTGCACGGGTCATTCTCGTTGGTCGATGCCCTGATTCGGAGGTTCACGCCGAACAACTTTTTAAAGAACGGGTCCATGAATACTTCCTCGGCCTGCTGCTGCAACGAAAACCGTGGAACAATGCAGCATATGGCATCTGCAAGGCCAGCATATATCAATTTCCCTGTATTGACTGGAACGGAGCCTTTCCCCCCACCAGGGACGGCCGCAATGATGATTTTTGTCACCGGTGATTTTCCAGCGATGATATCCTCGATCACCTGGTTCAGTTCGTATTGGTGTTTGCGTAAGCTCATATCGCACCATGCTCTTTCAGGAACATCCGGGCAGGGCTTGTGGTTTGGCAATTCGGGAAACAGTATTTGATCTCCCCCTCCCATCTGGCCTTGGCCGCAGTAACCAGGTCCGTGTAATAACCAAGGTGGACACGTTTTTTGGGGTTTATTTTAATAGAAACCTGCCACTTGGAATTTTGCTTATTCCAGATTACCCCCGGGACTCCCGATTTATTGTCTCTCCGGAGCCCCCTGTTTCTGGAATTGCATTGAGGTGTTTTATGGACAAGGTTTTCCCACTTATCATTATCTCTCACACGGTCTTTGTGGTCCACTTCGTGTTCTGGAAAGTATCCTTCCATGTATAGCCATGCAAGCCTTGCCGCTCGGTATGAAACCCCATCAACAACTATATACCTGTAGCCGTTTTTAATTTGACCAGCAACATTTCCTGGCCGTGCAATTTGGCTTCGATAAACTCTCCAGGTAAAGATCCCCGTCTCCGGGTCATAACGGATTACCTCTTTCAGCCGATCCTGGGTCAATGCCCGTCTTTTTATTTTGCTCATGCGGCCCGGATACCTCCCTCCTCAAACTGCAAAACATGGTCTGCCATAGACTGACATTCCGGTATATGGCTGATATAAATCAGCTTGGAAAATCCTCCCTGATTCATCAAAGCCCGGTACATCCGGATAAATCTTTCCGCCTTCTCTTTATCCAGAGCCCCGGTTTCTTCATCAGCAAACGCGGTCAGAAACTGAATACCCGATTTCTCGGCGTTCACCAGGATCTGTGCCGCCTTAAACGCCTGCAACAGCCAGACAGACTCCCCGCCTGAATAAGCGGCCAGCGGGTAGGATTCCCCATCCCCCCGGGTCACCATGACATCCAGGATCTCGGCACCGGTTTCCGGGTCCTGGGTGATCAGGTCCACAAAGAATTCACCCCCGAACGCTTCATGCAGCAGATCATTTGCCAGTGACGTGAGTAACGGGGCAGCCGCCGCAATCTCCATTGCCTGCAATCCGGATTTGGATACGGCGGCCCGGGCATAGGTCCACCGGTTGATTTCCTGGCGGATAAACTGCTCCCGTTCTTTCAGTTCATCGATCCGGTCCGCATCCTTCTGGAGCTTCCCGATATTCTCCCGGCAGGTTTCGATGACTTGCTTCAGGGTGGTGATCCGGTCGCGGTGATTCTGGCGATCCGTTTCATAATCCTTGAGGGCGGTTTCCGCGTCGGTGATATCTTTTTCGATCAGCGGGCGGGAGACGGCGGAGTTTTTCAGCTCATCGATTTCCCCCTCAGTGAAAATAACCTGAAGGTCCACGTCGTTCCGCTTTTTATTCAGCGCCTCAATGGCATCCGAATATGCCTCGTTCTGATCCACAATCATCTGATTGATTCCCTCAATCCGCCGTTCGGCCTCGGCCAGATCCGCCGCTTTCCCGGCCAGTTCTTCCAGGGCCTGGATCTTTCCGGGGATCTGTTTCAGGTCATCCCGGTATCCGTTCATTTCGGCCTGGGCTTTTTCGATCATCTGGCGGTGATTTGTGGCCAGACGTTCCTTGGTCTGGATCTGGTTGTCGATTTCCCGGGTACGCTCCAGAAGATCCTTTTCCGCCTTGTTCTGTTTGGCGGTCACCCGGCTGATCTCGTTTTCCGTCAGGGTGATTTCCTCGTTGAGATTGTCGATTTCAGCCTTGATCAGCTCCGCCCGGTCATTCACCCGGTTCTGTTCCTGAGTCAGGAGCTTTTCCTTTTCGGCTTTCTGCTTCTGTCCTTCCAGGGCGTTGACGATAAAGGGGCAATCATCGATGGTGCAGGCATCCGGCCGCTTATCCAACAATCCCTTGACATAGGCGTATCCCTGAAGATCCAGTTTCAGGGACATGACAACCGGGTCATTGTCCAGGTCTTTCAGCCATTGATTGCGCTCTTTCATGTCCGCCTGGTGGCCGGTCAGGTTCTGTTTCAGCTCTGTCAAAAGGGTATCCAGCCGTTTGATTTCCGAATCCGCGTCCAGCTTGTACCGCTGCTCCTTCAGCTCGGAAATCTCCCGTTCAAGCCCGGACACGGAATCCAGAGCCGCCCGTTCTGACCGCTGGATGTTCTCGATCAGGGCATTCAGGTGGGTTTCCAGGGCCTGTAACCGGGAAATCTCAGCCGTGGCATTCTCGATTTCATCTTTCTGCAACAACAGGGACCGGTAAGGCTGTTCCTGCATCCGGATTGCCTCGATCCGGTCCTCATGCTTCTGTTTTGCTTCGGCGATCTGCCGGTCAACGTCGGCCCGCTCCTGCCGGATGCCTTCCAGGGCCTTGGTTTTTTCCTGGATCACAAATTCATCCTGCCGGGCCTTTTCCAGTTTTTCCTGAAGGCCTTTTATATGGATACGGGTTTCCGTGATCTGTTCCACTTTTTCGGCCAGGCTGATTTCCGCCTGTTTCATCTGCTCCCGGCTGGTTTCGATCCGGGCCTTGTTCTCGTCTATCTCGGCAGCGGATTTTGATAAGAGGGCCTGTTCCTGTTCGACTTCT
>CALGAJ010000237.1 GCA_937951975.1 uncultured Desulfotignum sp. | reverse complement strand
TGTTCACCGGATACCGGGATATCCCCCACATCATCATTGCAGTCAGGTCTCAGACCGCATACGGCCGGCATTTCATCCTCAGGGCCACCCTGGACACCCAGCGGCTCATGAGCATGCTGACCTCCTATAAGACCAATATTCATACGGATATTTTTCTGATCAACCGGGAGGGTGTCCTTCAGACCCCTTCCACAAGGTATGGAAAAATTTTTACAAAGGCGCCGCTGGCCGTGCCGGCATTTTCAGACACCACCCAGGTGATCCGGCCCGACCACAAAGGAGAAAACGCCTTTATCATGGGATATTCGTATATTTTCACCGAAGCGGTCACCACCCCGTTCATCCTGATGGTTCACAAGAAAAAATCCGATGTCATGGGAACCTGGCTGAACCTGGGCAAAACCTTTAACTGGATCATCGGGGTCTGCTGCCTGGTGATGATGGTCATTATCACCCTGGTATCCACGTTCATGGTGAACCAGCTGTTTCTGGCGGACCAGACCAAAGCGGAAACCATGTTGAAAATGGAACAAAGCCAGCAGCTGGCCAGCATCGGTCAGCTGTCCGCGGGCATCGCCCATGAAATCAACAACCCCCTGGCGTTGATCAATGAAACCGCAGGCTACCTCAAAGATCTGTATCAGTACCCGGATGAACACCGCAGTGACTCGGAAATTTCCGAGCTTCTGGACGACATTCTGGAGGCGGTGTCCCGGTGCGGCACCATCACCAGCCAGCTTTTGGGGTTTGTCCGGCAGTTCGATGTCCAGACATCTCTGGTAAACGTGGAAAAACTGATCACCGGTATCCTGAGTTTTCACAAGAAAGAAACCGAATACAAAGGGATCCATGTCACCACAACCATCGCCCCGAACGTTCCTGCCATCGAGACCGACCGGGGCAAACTTCAGCAGATTCTGCTCAACCTGATCAACAACGCATTCCAGGCCATTGAAGCCAATGGATGTCTGGATATCACGGTATCACACCTGCCCCCGAACAAAATCAGCATCGAGATCAAAGACACGGGCTGCGGCATCCCCGAAGAAAACCTCAAACGGATTCATGAACCGTTTTTCAGTACCAAAAAAGACAAAATGGGAACCGGCCTGGGCCTGTCCATCACCTACGGCCTGGTCAGGAAACTGCAGGGAACTGTCCAGGTGGAAAGCAGTGAAGGGGTTGGCACCATCTTTACTGTGACCCTGCCGGTCAAGGTCCAAAAAAAAGGTTAACACATGAAAATACTTCTAGTGGATGACGAGACCAAATTCATCAACATGCTGGCCAGAAGACTGTCGCTTCGGGGACTGGACGCGGATGTGGCCTATTCCGGGGACCAGGCCCTGGAAAAAGCGGTCCGGACACCTTACGACATCGCGGTGCTGGACATGAAAATGCCCGGGATGAGCGGCTTCACCCTGAAAAAAAAGCTGCTGGACCAGCTGCCGGACATCAAGTTCATTTTTGTGACCGGACACGGCACCATCGATCAGAACGGGATACCGGATCAATTCGATGACATTTTTCTGGCCAAGCCGCTGAACATCGATACCTTGATCGAAACCATCCGGAAGCGGCTCAATCCGGATCTATAATATAAGGGGACATCAACCATGACATCACGCGCCAGCGACCTGGTTCACAACCAGGGACTTCAGTTTTTCGGATCCGTGAACGCCAGCATTTCCCACGAACTGAAAAACATTTTTGCCATTATTTCCGAAACCGCCGGGTTTTTGAATGACCTGACCCAGCTGTCCAAGCAGGGCCAGACCTTTGATCTGTCTTTGCTGGAAAACTGCAGCAACAGCATTGCCGAGGAAATCGAGCGGGGATTTGACACCATCCGCCAGATGAACCAGTTCGCCCACAGCGTGGATGACCCGGTCAAAGAGACCCGCATCCATGACACCCTGGCCCTGGCCGTCAAACTGACCGGGTTTTTGAGCTTTGCCAGAAAAACGCGGCTGGACCCATCCGGCAACGGAATCACGGTCGTCACCAGCCCGTTTCTGCTCCAGGCCCTGATATACCGGACCTTAAGCGCCATTTACCAGTCGCTGGACATCGGGGATGAACTGACTCTGACGTTGCAAGAGTTTGACCCGTCTTCGGTCACCCTGGTCTTTTCCCATGACCGGCCCGTGGATCCAAGCCATTTCTCCGATCTGCGGGTCGCTGAATTGGCGGATGTTCTCAAGGCGGTATTCACGAAGACCGATACCGGGCTGACACTGACTCTTCCAAGGGAAAACATCGACCTGAAAGACCTGGGCAGTGTCGGATGAAATACACTTTTCCGCCGGGGGGGGACACATGCATGAATCCGGCTGAAACAGCGACATGATCTTAACCCGTAAAAACCATAGACCAACCCATAAATTTTGGAGGCAGCCATGACCGAGACTGAAAAAATTCATCTGTTACTGGTGGATGACGAGGAAAAATTTCTTAACGCCCTGACCGAGCGGTTGAAACTCAAATTTTTTGACATCACGCCGGTGACCAACGGGGCGGATGCCATCGAAGTGGCCCAAAAAGCCCGGTTTGACGTGGCTGTGGTGGACCTGCAGATGCCGGGCATCGACGGGGTGCAACTGCTGGAAACCCTGAAGAAGAGCCACCGGTTTCTGGAAATCATCATCCTGTCCGGCCATGCCACCGTTGATACAGCTGTGGCATGCACCAAGCTGGGCGCATTCAAGATACTTGAAAAACCGTGCGGGTTTGACAAACTGGTGGAAACCATCAAGGAAGCCTATGAATCCCGGCTGAAAAAGAAGTTTGAAAACGATGCCCAGCGCATGAAAAAAATCCAGTCCCTGGCATTCGGCCAGTCGCCTCTGGGAATTCTGCGGGAACTGCACAAAATGGATGACAACCAGAAATAAAGGGCTTCGACCCGCATCACATCCACTTGGCGATTGACAGTTGAGGGCGGTTCTGCTCCGGACCCGCCCCATCCCCCGCTGGGCTCGACGAGTTTCCATTTCCGGAACCCGGATTCTTCTTGCAATTTGCGGGATCTGATCGTATATTTATCGTTTTTTCAGCCATCATTTCATCGAGAATATTACCGAGGAAGATCCCATGAAGTCGAAAACCAATATGGTCTATTCCATCCCCTGGAACCTGTTTCTCATCACCCTGGGCAGCGTGATCGTGGCCGTGGGCATCAAGGCCGCCATCATTCCCCACGGCATGATCACGGGCGGATTCTCCGGCCTGGGTCTGTTGTGCTACTATGGATCGGACATTCTGACTCCCGGGATCTGGTACCTGATTCTGAACGTGCCGGTATTCATCATCGGATGGAAATTCATCAGCAAGCGGTTTCTGTACTACAGTCTCTACGGGGCCGGAATCCTCACCCTGTTCATGGATCTGGTGAATTTTACGTTCGACATCACCGATCCCTGGCTGGCGGCCCTGGCCGGCGGGACCCTGGTGGGGGCCGGGGCCGGGATCGTTTTCCGGTCCCTGGGGTCCGGCGGCGGCAACGACATTATTTCCATTCTGCTCAACCAGAAGTTCAGCCTGCGCATCGGCACCTACAACTTTATGTTCAATTTTGTGCTGTTTGCCGGAAGTTTCGGGTATCTGGATACGGATATCATTTTATATTCCATGGCTACGTCCTATATCGCTTCCCAGGCCATTGAATACTGTATGGGCCTGTTCAACCAGCGCAAGATGATCCTGATCATCTCAAAAGACCCGGTGTCCATTGCCGATGAGATCCTGAAAAAAATGCAGCGGGGCGCCACCTTTCTCAAAGGCCGGGGGGCTTACACGGGCGAAGAAAAAGAAGTTTTGCTCACGGTGGCCAATACCTACCAGATCAAGCGCATCGAGGAGATCGTTTTCAACATCGACCCGGACGCCTTCATGATCACGGAAAACACCTTTAATGTCTTAGGTCGGGGATTCTCCCGCCGAAAGGTGTATTGATCTACCCGGCGGCTATTCATAGATGGTGTGCTGCCTGGGATCGAACGCTTCCCGGATGCCTTCGCCGGTAAATGTGACGGTCATGAGCGTCACCACCAGCGCGCCGACCACGGATGCGGAGATCCACCAGGCTTCCATGTTCTGCCACCCCTGGGACAGCAGCTCCCCCCAGGAGGGAGTGGGGGCCGGCAGGCCGAATCCCAGGTAGTCCAGGGAAGTCAGGGCCACGATCCCGCTGGAAATGGCAAAAGGGGCATAGGTGACGATCACGGAGATGGTGTTGGGAATGATATGCCGGAAAATAATACGGAAATGGGAGGCCCCCAGGCTTCTTACCGCCAGGACATACTCCCGCTCCTTTTCCTTGTAGGTCATGGTCCGCATGACCCAGGTGATGCTGATCCACCCGAAAAACGCCATGATCAGCAGCAGAATCATGAAGCTGGGCACCAGGATCGAGGACACGATGATGATGACGTACAGAAACGGAATGTTGGACCAGATCTCGATGACGCGCTGAAAAAACAGGTCGAACTTCCCTCCGAAATATCCCATGGCACACCCGATGAAAATCCCGATGGTATAGTTGATCAGCAAAAGGAAAAAGGAAAACAGGATGGCGGTTCGGAACCCGTACACCAGCCGGGCCAGGATATCCCTGCCCACATTGTCGGTGCCCAGGAAATGCCGGTTATCGAACGAGGGGGGAAACGGCGGATATTCATTGAGGCGCAGATCGTTTTCATAGGCGTTGTAGGGCACGGGAGGCAGGATCACAAAATCCCCCTGCCCGGCCTGTTTGAAAATCTGCCTGAGTTCCCGGTAGTCGGTTTCATACTGGTAGTCCAGACCGAAGGTGGCGCCCGGAATCATGTGGCCGTAAGTGGGGAAATACCATGATCCCTGATACCGCACCACCAGCGCCCGGGAATTAATGAACAGTTCCGCGGCAAAGGAGAACAGGATCAAGCCTATGATAATGAGAAACGACCAGAATCCCCGGCGGATGGACACAAACCGCTTCAGTTTGCGGCGGGTCACCGGATTGAGGGAAATCCGTTTCATTTGAACCGCACCCGGGGATCCACAATGGCCACGCACACATCACTTAAAATATTGCCGATCATGAACAACAAAGATGAAATCACCAGAATGCCCATGACCACAGGATAGTCTCTGTCCACCACAGACTCGTATCCTAAAAGCCCCATGCCGTCGATATTGAACACCTTCTCGATTAGAAACGATCCCATGAGCAGAATGGAGATGTTGTTGCCGAAGCTGGTGGCAATGGGGATCAGGCTGTTGCGCATGGCATGCCGGAACACCGCGTTTTTGAAAGACAATCCCTTGGCAATGGCCGTGCGCACATAATCCGCAGCCAGGTTGTCCATGAGGGTGTTTTTCATCAACAGGGTCATGACCGTGAACGAGCCGATCACATAGGCAAACAGCGGCAGGACCGTGTGCCTTGCCAGGTCCAGGGCCCGGTCGAACATCCCCATCTGATCGATTCGGTCCGACACCAGGCCGCCTAAGGGGAACACATCCCAGTGGGACGCGAACAGCACCAGCATGAGCACGCCGGCCACCCACCCGGGGATGGCGTATCCCGTAAAAATCACCACGGACGAGACCGTGTCGAATCCGGATTTGTGGCGCACCGCTTTGGCCAGGCCCAGAGGGATGCACACCCCGTAGATGAGCACCAGGCTCAGTCCCCCGAAATACAGGGACACGGGCATGCGGTCCCGGATCATTTCCCACACCGGGTCATGGTACCGGGTGGAGCGCCCCAGATCCCCCTGGAGCACCTTGCCCAGCCAGGCCAGGTAGCTGTGCAGAATGGGTTTGTCAAATCCGTAATAGGCTTCGAGCTGTTGAATCTGTTCCCGGGACAGGGGCTGGCCTTCGCCGGGTCCGGCCCGGGTAGAAGCACTGCCCTGCCCGCCCATCTGCATGGCACGGGTTTCTGCGATGATCCGCTCGATGGGGCCGCCGGGCACAAACCGGGTGATGAAGAACACCATGATGGTGATCCCGATGAACGTGGGGATCACCAGCAGCAGGCGGCGGATGAAATACGCGGTCATGACGGGAACACCCGCATCACATCAGGCGGTTTCCAGGGCCTGGTACACGGTTTCCAGGGCCTGATCCAGAAACTCGGGCTGGGTCCCGCCGGCCTGGGCCATGTCAGGCCGTCCGCCGCCGCCGCCGCCCACCACATGGGCCGCCTGCTTCACGATATCTCCGGCTTTGTATTTTTTTACCAGATCCGGGGATACTGTGGCGATGAGCAATGCCTTGCCGTTTGATTCCGCTCCCAGCAACAGGATTCCAGAGCCCAGTTTCGCCTTGAATTTGTCGGCCAGATCACGCAGTTGCGAAGGGTTTTCAATTTCCACCCGCCGGGACAGTACCCGGACCCCGTTGATCTTCCGGATACCTGAATCAATGTCTGCCACGGATTTGGATGCGATTTTAGCTTTGACGGAAGCCAGCTCTTTTTCCAGAACTTTTTTCTCCTGAACCAATGCTTCCAGCCGGGATACCACTTGAGATGGGGCGGATTTCAACAGCTGAGCTGCGGATTCCAGCGACTGATGTTCCTGATGCACCAGATCCAGGGCCATCTGTCCGGTGGCTGCTTCAATCCGCCGGACCCCTGAGGCGATACCGGCTTCAGACACAATCCTGAACAGCCCGATATCCCCGGAACGCCGGGTATGGGTCCCGCCGCACAACTCTTTGGAAAAGCCACCCTGGTTCACCACCCGTACCACATCCCCGTATTTTTCTTCAAACAGGGCGGTAGCCCCTTGTCTGACCGCTTCTTCCATATCCATCTCCCGGGTGGACACATCATGGTTTTCCCGGATCCGCTGGTTGACAAAATTTTCAATTTCTGTTTGTTCCTGGTCCGTGACCGCGGAAAAATGGGTAAAATCAAACCGCAGCCGGTCATGGGTCACCAGAGATCCGGCCTGTTTCACATGATCTCCTAAAACCTGTCTCAATGCGGCATGCAGGATATGGGTGGCGGTGTGGTTCACGGCTGTTTTCCGGCGCCGGTCCGCATCCACTTTTAATGAAAAGATATCTCCTTTGCAGCACTGCCCCCGGATCACTTTTCCATGATGAATATACAGACCGGATGGATCGGAAGAAGTCCCTGAAATCTCAATGGTGCACGCATCATTTTCAAAGATGCCGGCGTCCCCGGCCTGCCCCCCGGATTCAGCATAAAATACGGTTTGGCCGGTGACCAGATCCACGGTATCCCCTTTTTCAGCCAGGTCCAATTCCCGGTTTTCCTGAACCATGATCAGCAGTTCAGACTCAGTGGCCAGATGGTCATATCCCAGAAACCGGGTCTTTATTCCGTCAGCAATCAATGGCTTGTATACATCCCCGGCACCGGTGAATTTTTTGACGGATTTGGAACGGGCTTTCTGCTGAGCCATGGCGGTTTCAAATCCATCCAGGTCCAGTGAAATTTCCGTATCTTTCACATGGTCCGCAATAATGTCCACAGGAAATCCAAACGTGTCATAAAGCTTGAAAATCACGTCTCCGGAAATGACTTTTTCCCCTTTGGCCGAAAGATCCGCCAGGGTCGCTTCCAGCAGTTTCATGCCCGTATCCAGGGTTTCTAGAAACTTGTTCTCTTCATTTTTTACAACTTTAAGGATGAATGGTGCCGATTCTTTGAGTTCCGGATACGCCTCATCCATGATGTCGAACACGGTCTGCACGGTTTCATGGAGAAACGGCCGGATCAACCCGATGCTGCGCCCGTATCGGATGGCCCTTCGCATGATGCGACGCAGGACATAGCCTCTGCCTTCGTTGGACGGCAGCACCCCGTCGCACACCAGAAAAGCGGTGGCCCGGGAATGGTCGGCAATCACCTTCATGGCCACTTCCACCTGATCCGATTCCCCCCGCTGCCGGCCGGAAAGTTCGCCGACCTTTTCCATGATGGGCACGAACAGATCCGTATCAAAATTGGTGGGCACATCCTGGAGCACTGAAATGATGCGTTCCAGGCCAAGGCCCGTGTCAATACTGGGTTTTGGCAATGGAGTCATGGTGCCGGACTCATCTTTGTAAAACTGCATGAACACCAGGTTCCACAATTCCAGCCACCGGTCACAGTCACATCCCACTGCGCATTCAGAACGGCCGCACCCATAGGCTTTACCCCGGTCGATATGAATTTCACTGCACGGCCCGCAGGGGCCGGTATCCCCCATGGCCCAGAAATTGTCTTCATCCCCCAACCGTGAAATGCGGTCTTCAGGTACCCCTACCTGATCCCGCCAGATGGCATAGGCTTCATCGTCATCCTTATAGACGGATACATACAGTTTATCCGGATCAAACCCATACCCGTTGGTGAGCAGGTCCCAGCCGAATGCAATGGCTTTTTCCTTGAAATAATCGCCAAAGGAAAAATTGCCCAGCATTTCAAAAAACGTGTGGTGCCGGGCCGTATATCCCACATTTTCCAGGTCATTGTGCTTGCCCCCGGCCCGGACACATTTCTGGGCGGTTACGGCCCGCTGATAATCACGTTTCTCATCACCGGTGAACACCCGTTTGAACTGAACCATGCCGGCATTGACAAACAGCAGGGTCGGGTCATCCTGGGGTACCAGCGATGAAGATCTCACCACCTGGTGATTCTGTTTCTTAAAATAATCCAGAAAAATTTTCCGGGCTTCATTGCCTGTCATATATGTGCTCCGAATTGGATGTTGGGTTTCAGGGTTTGTGGTTACTTGGGCTTTTGAGGAGTATCCTCGGCTTTTTTCACATCGGCAATCCCAAGTTCGTCTCTGACCTTGGCTTCGATTTTGGCAAAAATCTCTGGATTCTCTGTGAGAAAGGCTTTCACGTTTTCTCTTCCCTGCCCGATGCGCTCGCCTTCAAATGAATACCAGGAACCGCTTTTATCCACGATATTCAAGGTCACTCCCATATCCAGCAGATCCCCGGTACGGGAAATGCCTTCTCCGTACATCAGATCGAATTCCACATCCTTGAAAGGGGGTGCCAGTTTATTTTTCACCACCTTGACCCGGGTCCGGTTGCCGATAATATCCTGACCTTCTTTGATGGGCGATACCCGCCGGATCTCCAGGCGCATGGATGCATAAAATTTCAATGCATTGCCGCCGGTGGTGGTTTCAGGGTTGCCGTACACCACCCCGATTTTCATGCGGATCTGGTTGATGAAGATAATGGTGGTGTGGGTTTTTCCCAGTGTGCCGGCCAGTTTGCGCAACGCCTGGGACATCAACCTTGCCTGAAGCCCCATGTGGGAATCCCCCATCTCGCCTTCGATCTCGGACCGGGGCACCAGGGCCGCCACGGAATCCACAATCAAAATGTCAATGCCGCCGCTGCGGATCAGCATGTCCGCGATCTCCAATGCCTGTTCTCCGGTATCGGGCTGGGACACCAGCAATTCATCACAGTCCACGCCCAGTTTTTTGGCATATCCCACGTCCAGGGCATGTTCCGCATCAATAAATGCGGCGATCCCGCCTTTTTTCTGGGCCTGGGCCACGGCATGCAGGGCCAGGGTGGTTTTCCCGGAAGATTCCGGACCATAGATTTCCACCACACGTCCCCGGGGATAACCACCCACACCCAGGGCCTTGTCCAGGGCCAGAGAACCGGACCGGATCACAGGCACCTGTTCCACTACCCGGCCTCCCAGTTTCATGATAGACCCTTTACCAAACTGACGTTCAATCTGACCCATGGCTGTCTGTACTGCTTTGTCCTTATCTGCGTTTTTTTCCATACCCTCTCCTAATTTGCCCCCAAAAAATATAAACATTTCACAACGAGTGCCGCCAGCACCCCTGCCATGATATCGTCCAGAACCACCCCGGCCCCGCCGGAAAATTTTTTTTCAAAATACCGCACCGGCGGGCATTTGAAGATGTCAAAACATCGGAATGCCACAAACCCGATTCCCAGAGTGATCCAATTTACCGGTACCAGACACATGGTTACCCAGTATCCGGCCATTTCATCGATGACAATGGCGCCGGGATCCTTTTGATCCAGAATTTTTTCCGCCTGATCCGCCACAAACACGGCGGCCAGAATAAAACATATCAAAAGAAAACTGCCGGTAACCAGGGGCAAAAAATCAGCACCCCAGATCAAAGGCAGCGCTGCCAGGGTACCGAACGTGCCCGGCGCCTTCGGACTCAGTCCCAGTCCGCATCCGGTTGCGGCCAACAGAATCAGTCTGTTTTTCCATGGACCTGTCATGACTGAAAGGCTTTTCATGTTTCTATAATCAGTTCATTTTTGTGTCAAGGCAATTTCCAGCCATCCACAGTGCCTGAAAATACCTGAGTGTAGACATCCTGCAACGGAATTTCCTGCTGCCGGGCCACCCTGGCCAGCGATTCGAATTCCGGCACCAGCCGATTTCTACCATCCGGCCCTTTGATTTTTTTGGCATCCAGATAACCGAAAACCGTTTTCATTCTGGCAGGCTCCCGGTCCAGTACCGCCCGGTCACAGAAATGATACCGCACCCCGATGGTCGTGGTCTGGAGAAAAATTTCCTGGATCATAAATTCCAGATCTCCGGGCTTGCACAATACTTCCATCCGGATACCCGGACGGTTTTTTTTCATGTGCACCGGTGCAAAAGACACATCCAGAGCCCCTTTTTCCAGCAGATGATCCATGACAAATCCTGAAATTTGAGGATTCATGTCATCGATCAAAGTGGTGATCACCGCAATCTTGTCTCGAAAGACCGGCGGCTGAAAAAAACGCATCCCATGGTTTTCATCATCAAAACCGATATCCGGTTCCGGCATTTTTTCAGGAGGATGCCCCAGAATCAGACGCAATAGATTCGGTATTCTGGATTGAGTCTCTCTTTTTCCGGCTCCGTAACCGATTTTTGCCGGCCGCATGGAAGGCACAGGACCGAATTTTTTAACCAGGGTCGCCACCAGGGCCGCCCCGGTGGGCGTGACAATTTCCGTGGCTGCATCAGAACCCGTGACCGGAATCCCTTCCAGAATTGCCAGGGTGGCGGGTACCGGCACAGGAATCCGTCCATGGGCGCAATCCATGAATCCGGATCCCAGGGGAACTTGAGACGCGGTCACCTGTGTCACACCCAGATGATGGATTGACAGAAATGTGCCCAAAATATCCACCAGGGAATCAATGCCTCCGACTTCATGAAAATGCACGGATTCCATATCCCGGCCATGGATACCGGCCTCGGCCCGGGCGATTTTTTCAAACGCGGTCAGACTGTTGTTTATGACATCGGACGGCAGATCCGATTCTTGGATCAACGTGCGGATTTCTGGATATGTGCGGGAGATTTTGTGATCCGTCACCGTCACCGTGAGATCAACTGCCCGCAACCCGTTGCGGAATACCGGGGTGGTTTGGATGGAAAACCCCTTGAACAAGGGTATCAGCCTCGCCTCCAGCCACGCCGGATCCACCCCCAGATCCACCAATGCACCCAGGCACATGTCTCCGCTGATCCCCGAGATCAGATCCAGGTGCAGGATCATCTTATTTGTGTCCCTCTGCCGCATGCACCTGAAGAATCTCCAGCACCAGCCGGGCGGTGTCTTCCATATCTTTTAATGCAATGGATTCATTGACCGTATGCACATCGGTCATACCCGTGCCAAGAACCCCCGCCGCAAGGCCTTTGCCAAAGAACACATTGGCATCCGCCCCGCCACCGATGGTTTTGCTCTCCAGCGTTCTGCCCAGATTGGCTGCAGCTTTCCTGGCCAGCACCACCACTTCATGATCTTCGGAAATACAGGTATTGGGGAAATCATGCTCCACGGTCACTGTCACCCGGGGAACCGTGTCCCCGTTTTGCAGGTTCCGGGCAGTATCTTCAAACGCGGAAACCATCTTTTTTGTGATCCGGTCCAGTTTTTCAGGATCATGGGACCGGGCTTCGCCTCTGATTTCCACTTTTTCAGGAATGATGTTCGTGGCCATTCCCCCTGAAATGATTCCCAGGTTGCAGGTGGTTTCACTGTCGATCCGCCCCAGTTCCATTCCGGATATGGCTTTGGCTGCTGCAAAAATGGCGCTGACTCCTTTTTCCGGCGCAGCCCCGGCATGGGCGGCCCGGCCTGTGACTTCGATAAAAAGTTTATTGGCAGCCGGAGCCCGGGTCACAATCCCTTCGGTATCGGTGGAATCCAGAATATAGCCGAACTTGGAATCGATCAGAGACAAATCAAAATATTTGGCCCCCAGCAGTCCGATCTCTTCACATACCGTAAAGATCAGTTCCACCGGCGGACATGGCAGGTTATTTTCCTGCATCACCTCCATCACTTCCAGGATTATGGCAATGGCGGATTTGTCATCTGATCCCAGAATGGTGGTCCCGTCACTGGTGAAAACACCGTTTTCAAATGAAACCCGAACCCCTTTGCCCGGCACCACCGTATCCATGTGCCCGGACAGAAACAGGGGGGCGACATCCCGATTCCCGGGGAATTTGGCCACCAGGTTGGAGCAGTCGCCCCCGGTTTTTTCCCGGGCACGGTCATAACACACGAGGGCACCCATGCGGGTCAGTATTTTTTCTATTTCTGCTGCCACCAGTGCTTCATGCCGGGATTCTGAATCGATCTGAGCCAGCTGAATGAAGCGCCGGGACAGTCTTTGTGAATTTATCATGGTTTTCTCCATGGTCTGATTGCATTGGTTATATCGTTCGTGGGTTATACTAGAATTTACCGATTATTACCATACCCATTTTATCCGGGATACCGTTAAAACAAGGACCAGGAAACGGATTGTTCCCGTTCGGTCTCACATCACATGAAAAAGACATTGACAAAAACAAGGATGCGGTATAGGTAAGCAACATTCAAACCTTGATTGCGGAAGTGCGCGGCTCACTGGTGGGGCCCTCGGACTTCAAATCCGATGTGGGGCGTTAATACCGTCCCGGGTGGGTTCGATTCCCATGCACTTCCGCCATTATTCTTTCCCGGCAATTAAGGCTTCCCGCCGTTTCAAATCATCAGACCAAAGCAATTCTTCATCCAGCATTTTGTCTCCTTTGATGTCCTTCCGTGGGTCCGAAGCTTCCCACAAATTTCTCAGCCATTGTCCACATATCGTTTTCCGGGGCAGTCCGCTGAGGTCTACTATGAACAGCCCCAACCGTTTGCGGAGGCTGCCTGAGAACCTGACGCCGGGGCCTGTTCTTACATTTGAAAATTCTCTGCTCATGCCGTGCACAATATGATATATGGGAGCTTAACTTGCCGGGTTCACGGCCCAAAGGTTTGGGTCTTCCACAGTGTTACTGGCAAACTGAAAATAAACATCTTAATATTGATGAGGAAAACATGAAAGACCTGACCGAAAAAAAGATCCAGCAAAGCATTGACGACAGAAAAAAAACACACCTGACATTCCTGGAGAATGTGAAGACGTTTCGGCCGTTTCTTGAGGTGGAGGAAAAAGCCTTCCGGGACGGGGCGCTCACCAAGAAAACCAAAGAACTGATGGCCCTGTCCATTTCAATTGTCACCAAGTGTGAGCCCTGTATGGAATGGCACCTTGACCAGGCCCTTCAGCAGGGCGCCACAGACGAAGATATTTATGAAACCATTGATGTGGCCATCGAAATGGGCGGGGGTCAGGCCGGGGCGTATGCCCGGTTTGTTTTGAAAGCCATGGAATATTTTAAACAGAAAAATAGGTGATCCGGCAGACCCAATGTCCAGAAATCCATTAAACGATTGTGCATCATTATTTATGATAGTAATATTCGGGCTAAAAAATGATGGAGTATCCAATGCGAAAAATATGTTTTTCTTTAATTGCAGCCACGATCCTGGTTTCCATGATTCTTTCGGACACATCATTTGCGCAATCATCTTCTGAACAACAGACAACAATCGTGTTTACCGGATCCGCCGACTATCCGCCCTTACAATGGCTCGATGCAAAGGGGCGGGCCAAGGGCTTTATCATTGACCTTCAGGAGTGTATGGGGCGGCATGGTGGAAGAGCGGTGGAGCACCGGCTGATAAACTGGCCGGATGCGGTATCTGCCGCTGAAAACGGAAACGCGGATGTGATTGCGTTTTTTGCTTCAGAGGAACGCCGTCAGCTTTTCGACTTCACACCCCCGTTTTATTACCTGTCCCACGCCATTTTCTCCCATGCCAAAGGCAGGCAGTTCAGAAGCCTGGATGACCTGAAAGGGTATCGGACGGCGGTTGTGTCCGGCAGTTATGCAGAACGCCGGCTGTCAGAAGAACAGGCCGGTATTATCACCCTGGTTCCGGTGGATACTGAGCAGGCCTGTGTCGAGGCGGTCCATACCGGCCTTGCCGATGCCTGTACCGAAGTCGCTCTGACCACCCTGCAGAATTCAATAGATCTGGATGTTGTTCAGTCAAGCCATTCCTTCTGGCACCAACCTTATGTTTTCGGGGTTCGCAAAGGCAATCCAGAACTGTTGGAATGGGTGAACCGGGAGCTGGCCGCCATGCAGGCGGACGGCACTTTTTTTTCCATCTACCAGAAATGGAAAAAAGAGCTGGAGTGGCAGCCCCAGACACTGGCTGATCATCTGCGCACAGTCGCCTGGGTCCTGATTCCTCTGGCTCTGGCAGGCCTGGCCGGACTGTCCCTGTCCTGGTACCTGAAACGCCAGGTGGCAAAACGCACCCGCCAGCTGCGCCACCTGGCTGAACATGATATGCTGACAGGACTGCACAGCCGCCAGGCATTTGCCGACTGCCTTGAACAGCGCCTGGTACAGGAATCCGGACAGCCACCTGTGGTCGTGTTTCTCCGCCTGAAAAACCTGAGATCCATTTCCAGTTTGTTTGGCCGCTCCGGGTATGAAAAAATAATCAAAGATTTTGCGCACCGTCTGCAACAGCTGGATTTTTTAGAGATCGCCCATTCCGGCATCGGCTATTTTATTCTGGCAGCCCGGCCCGGCTCCGATCCTGCACAGATTTACGACCGTCTCAAGGTATCCTGCACAATCGACGGGGTGGATATCACTCCTGACGTGGTGATGGGGGTGAGTACCGGCCCTGTGGCCATGGAGTCCTCCGACCCCAAAGCCGAAGAATACATCCGTCAGGCGCTCACGGCCTATTCTGCCGCGAGCCATGAAAATCAGTCATGGCGCATCTACACACCGCAGCTGGAACCAACTCCCGATGATCTGATTCTTTTGCATGACCTTCACCTTCACGGCACCCGTGACATGCACCTGGTGTATCAGCCGAAACTTGACCTGGTCAGCGGGCACATTCATGAAGCAGAAGCACTGATCCGCTGGGATCACCCGAAGCTGGGCATGGTTTCTCCGGGGAAGTTCATCCCGATGCTGGAGAAAAGCGGACTGATCCGTCAGGTAACCCGGTGGGTCATTGAACAGGCAGCACAGGAACTGACCCGCTGCCGCCAATATGAAGACCAATTCAGAATCAGTGTGAATATCACCGCAAACGACCTGGCTGATGAAGACCTGGTGGATTTCATCAAAAAACGGCTGAATCCGGACATCCGGAAAGGGCTCTGCTTTGAGGTGACTGAAACAGGGATCATTCATAATTCTGATCATGCCCGGGAAATCATCTCAGACCTGTATGAAGCGGGCATCCACTTGGCTATCGATGATTTCGGCACGGGTCATTCCTGCCTGACCTATCTGAGCCGGTTTGATATTGACGAGGTGAAACTTGACAGAAGTTTTGTCAAAAACATTTTAACCAGCCCCCGTGACTATGACATTGTCGACGGCATGATTAAGCTGTCCCACAATCTGGGGCTTACCGTCACGGCAGAAGGCATGGAAGATGAAGCCACCTTGAACGCTCTGGCAAAAATGGGCTGTGACACGGCCCAGGGGTATGTGATCGCCAGGCCGATGCCTGCGGTAGACATGTATCCTCTCATAAAGTAGCAGATATCATTCAAAAACTGGAGAAAGACGAGGTTGAGCACTCCGGATAATTGATCTTGTCCGATTAGAAGACAAGGGAATATGATGAAAAATCATGCAACAGAAACCGTATATTCCAAATCTGCGGCCCTGAGCATATCCTGAATCGCAAGTCTGACCCAGGTTTTTTCAGACATGCCGATCTTCCTTGCAATTTTTGCCGCCCTGTCAGGAGACGGAATCTTCCGCCCCTTTTCAAGATCGCACAAACTGCTCGGAGCAATGCCCAGGAGCTTGGCAAATTCCTTCTGTGTCATTTCTTCACATTTTCTGTGGGACCACAGCGCCTTTCCAAAGGTCAGCGGACCATAATCCCGTTCAATTTCTTCCAAACCATAAGTTTCTTTAGTAGTCATGCTTGTTCACCTCTATCACTTCAATGACAATCTGGTCGTCATGTTCAACATAAATCACCCGATAAGCTTTTGACAAGCGGATTGACCGCTGGCCGGCTCTTTGGCCCTTAAGGGGTTCATCATGGTATCCCGGCAGCTTTCTGGTTTCCATTATGCCGTCATCTTCCACGGTGGCAATCCAGATCGGAAGAGCGTCGTGTAGGGAAAGAGTGTAGATCTCGGTGGTCGC
>CALGAJ010000236.1 GCA_937951975.1 uncultured Desulfotignum sp. | reverse complement strand
AAAATTCAAACCGTCATCGACCGGGCCCGGCGGAACCTGAAACGGATTCTGGAAGTTCAGTTCGAGGTGGAAGACCTGCTGAAAAAAAAGCAGTTCACAGCCCACCATATCCTGAACCGGCTCATCGACGCCTGTGTGGATGAACTGACCCTGCTGGCTGAAACCGAAACCCGGGACGGAACCAGCGCCGGAGGCCCTGAGGTGATGACCGCGGTCAGGCAGGCGGTGGAAAAAATTTTCGGGCCCAGCCGCCTGAGCGTTCAGACCCTCTCTCTGGATCGATTCATCGAACAGCACGTGCAGCATCTGGCGCCGGAGTTCGCTTTCCGCCGGCTCACCCTGGAAACCGGTCTGGAGCCGACGGAACCGGTCCGCATCCCCCGGGAGATCCTGGAGATCATTGCCACCGGCCTGATCCGGAACGCGGTGGAATACACGCCCGACGGCGGAAACATAGAGATCCGGGTGTTTAACCGGAAAAACCGTCCCGTCCTGACCATCAAAGACACCGGCATCGGATTTACAAAAGACAAGCTGCGCCTGATTTTTGAAAACTATTTCACCCCGCCGGATTCAACCGAATACACCACCAAACAGCCCTTTGAATTCAATGCCGGAGGCCGGGGATTTGACCTGCTTCGTATCAAGCTGTTCTCCGAGCGGTTCCATTTCACCCTGGATATCGATTCCACCCGGTGCGGCTTTATTCCGGCCGACACCGACACCTGCCCCGGTGACATCCGGCGCTGCACATTCTGCACAACGCCGGATGTCTGTCTGACTTCCGGGGGCACCACGGTCACGCTGACCTTTTAAGCGGTCAAATCTTTTCGCCGCACTGGGGACAGAATTTATATCCTTTGTCCGCTACCGGATTCTCACAGACCGCACATTTCCGGGGCACGGGTCCCAGTTTCACCAGCAGTTCCCCTTTTTTGACAGGGACCATTTTTTTGTCGAATTTGTAATCCGCGGTTTTAAGAACACTTTCAACAATGCCTTCCACCGGAGACACCACTGCTTTTTCCTGTTTCATGATGGTGATGTTGAACAGTTCCTCTCCCGCCTTAACCACATCCCCGGGTTTGACATACATGATCCACAGATCTCCGTTGGACGGGGCCGCCGCATGGTATGGGTTGTTCGGGTCTGCCATCTGGATCGCATCTGCGGCATGCCCTGCGGCATCGGCCACCTTGACCGTGTGGATGAACACTTCCGCGTCCAGGGTGTACCGCACCACAGCCATACCCTTGTCATCCGGCGGCTCGATTCCCAGAATTTTCATGGCATGGGGTTTGCCCTGGGTATCGGTGAAAAACAGTTCCCGGCCCGGCACCAGGCCTTCAAACCAGACATCCAGGGGCACCCGGTTGGGATTGCCGTATTCCTGACGGAACAGAATGGTTTTCAACGCATCTCCGGGATGGTTGAGATACATGACCAGTTCTTCGGGCGTGGCCATCCGTTGGATCTGTTTTTCCAGGGCCTGTTTTTCCGATTCAATGTCCATCGAAGACAGCCCGTCCAACGGAGAAGATTCGGTTCGGTCTAACAGGGCCTGGGCACTGTTTTTACCGAACGCACTTTCATAGACCCAGTCCGGGGGAAACCCCAGGGGCAACCGCCCGAATTTTCCCAGCAGCAGGTCTTTGAAGGCATCATTGCTGTCTTTGTACAGCATCCGCCGCTCTTCTTTGAGGGTATCGTTCAGCGAATCTTCCGGCGTGGCGATCACGGAATCCAGCACCCAGAGCAAGTGATCCACCTCTTCTTCCCCACCCCGCTGATACGCGCTGGTCACGGCCAGAAACGCCGTGTTCCATGTGATCTGAGAGCCTGGCGTCACATCGTGATACTTGATGATCTGCCTTGTGCCGGCCAGAAACTTGAGCATCTGGGGCAGCAGATGGATGTATCCCTGCTTCATGGCCCCTTCCTGGGAAGAGGAGGTGGCCCCGCCGGGCATGCCGTGGCGAATCACGTCATGGTTGA
>CALGAJ010000235.1 GCA_937951975.1 uncultured Desulfotignum sp. | reverse complement strand
TATCTCTGAACCTTCAGAAATACGGGCTTTTTGCGTTCAGTTGAACCAGATGTCGATCAGGGTTTTTGGTTTTTAACGCGTCGGATCAATTCAGCCACCCGGTCTATGTCTTTGATTCCCGGAGAGGATTCCACACCGGATGACACATCGACCCCGGCCGGATCCGCTTGCGCCAGAGCCTGTTCAATATTGTCACAGCACAGCCCTCCGGCCAGGATCACGGGATGTTCACGGGCTGTTTTTCGAACCTGACGATAATCCCAGGTTTTTGCATTTCCGCCGGGCAGCTTGCCCTGTCCGCATTCCACCAGATAAAAATCGGCGGCTTCATACAAGCTGTCAATGGAATCCAGGCCGGGTGACCGGGAGGCAAACACGGCTTTGATGACGGTCAGACCCTGGTTTTTTAAGGCGGTAATCAGGCCCGGGGGTTCCTGTCCATGCAGCTGCACCCCTTTTAATCCGCAGGCACGAACGGTCTCCATGATGACGTCCGGATGCTCATTCACAAAGACGCCCCAGGCCGGCACATGGTCGGGCAGGGCCTGGACCACGGCCTTGGCTTGGGATGGTTCCAGGTGCCTGGGGCTTTTGGGGTAAAATATCAGCCCGATGATGTCGGCACCGGCCCGGGCACATGCGGCGGCATTGTCCGGATCGGTCAGTCCGCAGATTTTGACCCGTGTTCTGGATTTCGGGTGCCGGTATTCGGGATCGCGGTCAGTCATCGTTTTTCAGTGACCGGATAAATGTTTCTGGATCTTTTGATTTGACAATGCTTTCACCGATCAGAAAATTGAAGATACCGGCATGGATGCCTGCCTGAATATCTTTGCGGCAGGAAAAACCGGATGCCGCCACCGGAATGATTCCTTCGGGAAACAACGGAGCGATGCGGACGGCGGCATCCGGGTCCACATCCAGGGTGGACAGGTTCCGGTTGTTGATCCCTACAATGTCCGCCCCGGTGGTCAATGCCTGATCCATTTCCCATTCAGAGCAGATTTCCACCAAAGGCGTCATTTTCAACTCCCGGACCAGATGGGTGAAATCTTTCTGCTGATCCGGAGACAGCAGGGTGGTGATGATCAGAACGGCCCCGGCCCCGGCCTGCCTGGCCTCATAAATCTGATATTCGTGGATGATAAAGTCTTTTCGGAGCACCGGCAAACCGGTGTGCATACACACGGTTTGCAGATCTGACAGACCGCCTTTGAAATAGACCGATTCCGTGAGAACGGAAATGGCCCGGGCCCCGGCGGTTTCATAGATCCCGGCATATGTGCCCGGATCAAGGTCCACACACAGGTCTCCTTTGGATGGGGAGGCTTTTTTGATTTCCGCAATAATGCCGATGTCCGAAGGGGTGCCGGCTGCCATGGCGGATTTAAAATCCGGCGGAGCCGCAAGAGTTTCTGCGTCCCGCCTCAGTGAAACCAGCGGGATGTGCCGCCGGTGCTCGGCAATTTCCGCTTGTTTGATTTCCTGCATGGTTTTCAAAAATCCGGAGATCGCCATGTTATCCATTCTCCCGGGTGTACTGGACCAAAGCTTCCAGTTTTTTCATGGCCCGGCCGGAATCAATGGCGTCCGCCGCCATCTGTATTCCCTGCCCGATATCTGCGGCGGCATTGGCCGCCACCATTCCGGCCCCGGCATTGATGAGCACGATATTTCGGGGTGCGCCTTTGTCTCCGGACAGAACCCGGGTCAGAATGGCTGCGTTTTCTTTGACATCACCGCCTTGCAGCGCATCCGGATTTGCATAGTCATCAAAATAGGTTAACGGATCCAGGTCATAGGATTTGATCCGGCCGTCGGACAGTTCTGATACCCGGGTCAGATCCGTGGTGGTAATTTCATCCATGCCGTCATGGCCGTGAACCACAAACGCATGTTTAACCCCCAGCAGATGCAGGGCGTTGGTGAACATTTCCGTCAGATCCGGTGCATAAACACCCACAATCTGGCAAGAGGCGGCCGCAGGATTGGTCAGAGGCCCCAGCATATTGAAAATACTGCGGATGCCGCATTCCTTTCTGGCTGTCATGGCATGTTTCATGCTGCTGTGATACAAAGGGGCGAACATGAATCCAATGCCGATTTCATTGATGGCTTCTTCAATGATCTCAGGGTCAGCTGCCAGATTGACCCCAAGCGCTTCGAGCACATCAGCGGACCCGCATTTGCTGGACACACTCCGGTTGCCGTGTTTTGCAACCGTGATGCCGGCACCGGCCACCACAAACGAAGCGGTGGTGGACACATTGAATGTATTGGTGCCGTCGCCGCCGGTGCCCACGATATCGATGACGGTTGGATCCAGGGTCTGGACCCGCACCGCTTTCCGGCGCATGGCAAGTGCGCCGCCGGCCAGCTCTTCAAAACACTCTCCTTTGGTGGCCAGAGCCGCCATAAACGCACCGGTCTGGGCCGGGGTGATGCTGCCGGAAAAAATATGGGTGATCATTTCAGCGGCCTGGTCCTGGGTCAGGTCCTGACCGCGGATGATCTGGTTAAGGTACTGGGTGAATGTCATTGGGCCGCTCCTTTGATGAAATTGCGAATCAGTCGTTTTCCCACAGTGGTCATGAAGGATTCCGGGTGGAACTGGACCCCCTGGGTC
>CALGAJ010000234.1 GCA_937951975.1 uncultured Desulfotignum sp. | reverse complement strand
CATGATCCCGAACAGAGGATTGTTCAGCTCATGGGCGATCTGGGAGGTGAGCCGACCCATGGCAGCCAGTTTTTCCGACTGGAGCAGGTGCTGCCGGGCCTCGGCCAGTTCCCGCTCGGTTTTGAGGCGTTCCCGCAGATCCACGAACAGGGCCACGGTGGCGGTTTCTTTTCCGCTGTCATCATAGAGAAACGATGCGGACAGGTTTCCCTCCACTTTCACCCCGTCCCGGCGCTCAAAGGTCAGGGGATAAGAGGTCAGCCGCCCCACTCCGCCATATTCCGTGTCCCGCATCATCCGGGTCACTTCCGCCGCCACCTCCCTGGAATAGATCTCCTGGACCGTCATTTTGTCCACCACCTCATCGGCGGGCAGCCCGAACAGGGTTTCGGCCCCCCGGTTCCACAGCATGATCCGGCCGGTCATGTCCATGGCCATGATGGCATTGGGAGAACAGGAGATGATGTTGTCCAGAAAATCATGGGCTTCCCGGATTTTGTTTTCGCTTTTCTTGCGCTCGGTGACATCCACCACGATCCCCTCGTACCCCAGCACTTCCCCATCCGTGCCGTACCGCACATGGGAAGTCAAAAGAATATCGATGACATGACCGTCCCGGCGCCGCCACCGGAGTTCGTAATCCACCACCCGCCCTTTTTTCTCGATGATCCGCTGGTATCTTTCCCGGTCTCCGGGGGTCAGATACACATCCCGGGCCAGGTCCAGGGACAGAAACTCCTCCTTGTCCTGATACCCCAGAATCCTGAGCAACGCCGGGTTCACATCCAGAAACCGTCCCTGCTTGCTGGAAATGAACACTCCGCACCCGGCATGGGTGAACAGGCGCTGATAATTTTCTTCAGAGGATTTGAGCCGGGCCGCCTGCTCTTTACGCCGGGTGATGTCCCGGTAGATGGACAGTTTGGATCTTGTGCCGTCCCGGTTGGTCACGGGAATCTCCGACAGGGCAAAAGTTTTTTTCACCGATTCCAGATAGATTTCCGAATGCCGGGTTTCATTTTTTTCAAAAATCTCCCGGTAGTTACACCACTCACAGGGCGCTTCGTAATTGAGCAGGACTTCGTGACATTTCTGCCCCACCCCGTCGCCGAACAGGTTTTTCATGAACCGGTTCATATACTCCACGGTAAAATCTTCGCTCACAATGTAAATGCCGTCTTCAAACGCATCCAGGGCATCCAGCAGCCGCGGGGTGTGGTCACTCATATCGGCTCTCCTCATTTTTTAAAGGATTTCGAAGATTTTTTACAGTATCGCCCGGGATCTCATTTGTCAATATCGACACGCTCAGGATATCCATGATATATTTGTGCAAACATTCCCCCTTTAAAAAAGCAGGAGGGACCGCACATTTTGAAAACCGAAAATGAAATCAGAAAAAGGCTGGCGGAACTGGAAATATTGATTCAGGACACCAAGGCCCGGCTGCCGGCCCACTCGGTCAAACCGCCGGTGATGATGGACCTTCTGGCCTATGAAGATGAATATGACGACCTGATGAAACAGCTGACTGACCTGAAAAATGACTAAGGTGATCGTCACGGACATCTTTGGCCGGACACCGGCGTTAGAGGACCTTGCCAAAGCTGTCGGGTCTGTGGCGGAGATCATTGACCCCTATGACAAAAAATCCATGAAATTTACCGCCGAACCCCGAGCGTATGCGTATTTCATGGCCCAGGTCGGAATCCCCTCATACGAACAGCAGGTGGCGGCCCGTCTGGCGGAAATTCCGAAAATCGATCTGCTCATCGGTTTCAGCGTGGGGGCCGCCGCTATCTGGGGAATTTCCAATACCCTTGCCCCGGAAAAAGTCGACCGGGCCGTGTGCTTCTATGGCTCCCAGATCCGGCATGCCGCCGATATCATCCCCCGCATCCCCATGGACCACATCCTGCCCCGAAAAGAGCCGGGGCTTGATGTCGACGCTGTGGCGGAAATCCTGTCCGGCAACCCTGCCGTCACGATTCACAAAACCCCTTTTCTGCACGGGTTCATGAACCGGCTTTCTCCCAATTTCAGCCGGAGCGGATATGATGTCTGGCTGGAACGGCTAAGACGGAATCGATTGTAATTTTTTATACTCATCCATCAGCGGCTTGTATTCTTCATACGCGCTTTTGGCCCACCAGAGCTGTTCTTCGGAAGGCCGCCCCTTGATCTGTCCGGGAGCGCCGAACACAAGAGAATAATCCGGAATGATTTTGCCGGCCCCCACCAGGGCGGCCGCACCGATCAGGCAGTAATCACCGATGCAGGCCTCATGGAGCAGGGTGGCGTTCATGCCGATGAGCACATAATTGCCGATGGACCGGCAGTTGAGCACGGCCCCGTGTCCGATGACCACCCGGTCCCCGATGACCACATCCCCGTCTCTGCCGTTGGGGGCCCCGGCATGGATGACGCAGTTGTCCTCCACAATGGTCTTTTGTCCGATGGTGATCTTTCCCAGATCCGCCCGGATGACAGCACCGGGCCACACACTGGATTCTTCTCCGATTTCGATATCTCCGATCAGCACGGCCGTGTCGTCCACATAAGCGGACGGCGCAATGCGGGGAGTTTTGCCTTTAAACGATCGTATCATGGCTGGATCCGTCTTTTCTCCTTCCGGCTGTTTTGAAAATTCCATGCATTTTTCATCGAACCATGAAAAAATGCTATTTTTGCTGTTTGCGCAGTTCTGTGACCGGAATGCCACCGACTCCCCAGTTGTCCGTGTCCACTTCATCAATGGTCACAAACGTGGTGGCGGGATTTTTTCCCAGCACATCTCTGAGCAGCCGGGTCACGCCTTCAATGAGTTCGGCTTTCTGTTCCGTTGTGGCGCCTTCCCTGGTAATCTTAATGTTCACGTATGGCATGCGACCTCCCCGTATTCTTACAACACCCCGTCCAGCTCATGCTTTAAAGAGCGGTTCATCAGGCGCTGTATGGTTTCTTCCAATGGATAATTCTCAAACAGAACATGATAGACCTCATTGCAGATGGGCAGATCCACACCCAGCTTTCTGGAAAGATTGTACACCGACCGGGTGGTTTTCACCCCTTCGGCCACCATGCGCATTTCCGAGATGATGTCATCCAGTTTTTTGCCCTGGCCGATCTGCATTCCCACGGTGTAATTCCGGCTCAACGCGCCGGTACAGGTGAGCAGCAGGTCACCGACGCCGGCAAGACCGGACAGAGTCAGCGGGTCCGCCCCCAGGCGGGTGCCCAGGCGGTTCATCTCCGTCAACCCCCGGGTGATCAAAGCCGCTCTGGGATTGAGTCCCATGTTCATGCCGTCGCAGATACCCGCAGCAATGGCCAGGACATTTTTCATGGCCCCGCCGATCTGGGTGCCGACAGGATCATGGTTGACATACACCCGGAAGGTGGGGCCTGCGAACACCGCCTGAACAAACCGGGCCACCCGGTCGTTCACAGATGCCGCCGCCACCACCGTGGGAATATTTGCCGCCACTTCCTTGGCAAAGCTGGGACCGGACAGCACTGCCAGGTTTTCGGGGGGCAGAAAATCCAAAATTTCTTCCAGAATACCGGTCATGGTCAGATGGGTTTTATTTTCAATCCCTTTGGACGCACTGACCACCACCGCGTCTTTGGCAATGAACGGTTTCATCTGCATGGCCACGGACCGCATGCAATGGGAAGGGACAACGACCAGGACCAGATCCTTGTTTTTGACCACGGTTTCAATGTCATTGGACGGATGAATGGCATCGGGGAGCAGAAACCCCGGTAGAAACACCCGGTTTTCCCGCAATGTTTCAATCTGCTCCTTCACTTCGGATTCAAACACCCAGAAATCAATCTCAAACCCTTTTTCAGCCAGCAGTTTGGCAAGGGCCGTTCCCCAGGAACCGGCCCCCACGACCCCGATGCGAGTCGATTGTATATCACTTATCTGTTTCATGTAACTTTCCTGACAATTTCAGACCTGTAAAAAGCGGTCCAATCGGTTGTAAATTTTGAAAGACCAAATATACAGCAACCCTTTGGAACATTCAATGCCCGTTTTTTTCAGTGATAAAAAACCGGGTGCGCGGTCTGTGTTTCCAGAAACCGGTCGATATCCTGGAGCAAGTCCACACGGCAGGTATCAAACAAAGAAGAGGATATCTGACGACCCAAACGGGTTTTCAGCACCAGTATCCTGGAAAGTGTCTGCTCATGAAACAAAAAAAGTATCACATTGTGATTGCGGTATCGGGCGATCCATACATCGGCGGTATCCAGTTCCGGTGTATAGGTGAAATGGCGCTGGTTCAAAAGCGTGGTTTCAGAATCCGGCGTGCAGGTGATCAAGGTTCGGATGGCAGGTATCCGGTTGATTTCCGCCAGGATTCGCTGCCTGGACGCACCGATCTTTAAATTCCGGTATCCGGTTGTGGTATAGGAATAAATGCCGGCCGGTGAAATTGCCAACAGTTCCACCAGGATGACAATCACCAGCATGCCCAGTCCCAGAGATATCTGCAAAGCACGCTGACGCTGTTTTTTCATCATCTGCACCCGCCGGTCCGGCTGGAAAAGCAGCCTAAAGGGCCAGGCCTCCTTTGACATCCGCCAGCACCTTGTCATCAAACAACCGGCGGACCAGCGTCAAGGCGAATTCAAGCGCCGTGCCCGCGCCTTTGCTGGTGATGCAGGGTCCGTCAATGACCACGTTGCGGTCCTGAACCGTGCCCCCCTCAATTTGGTCGGCAAATCCCGGATGACAGGTCACAGCCCCGGGCGTGACCAGTCCCAGGGCATGGAGCACCACGGCCGGAGACGCGCAGATAGCCCCGTATAGTTTTTTTTGAGCGGCCTGTTTTTTGAGAAGCGCTGCCAGTTCTTCCGAGTTTTTCAGATTGTTTGCCCCTGGAATACCGCCGGGCAGGACAATCAGATCAAAACTTTGTTCCCGGCAGTCTTTGATCAAACAATCTGCTTTGAATTCAATGCCCCGGGCCGCCTTGACGGTCAGATCATCCACCGATGCCACCACCACCCGGGCCCCGGCCCGCCGAAGCACGTCAATAATAGTGATGGCTTCCATCTCTTCAATTCCCTGGGCCACCGGCACCAGTACAGTTTTTTCCATAATCACACCTCCGTCATTTGATGCCCGGTCATGTTCAGACCCTGACACTGGCCTGATGCCCCAGCAACTGGTTTGTATACAAAGACGCGGTGATTTTCACCACCTTGATGATATGATTTCTTGTGGCGGCTTTGTCTTTTACCGGTGAGTTGCGGAAAACCATGAGGATCCCGGTAATGGAGGCCACAAACCCATGGGAATAGATACGGGCCTGGTCCTTTGTCACGCCGTGGCGACACAGCAATTCAGCAAACAGATCGAAAAATATCTTGGTGACGGAGTCGAATTTTCCCATGACCGGATGGGACAGGTTGTCCTTGAGCATCAGATAGGCCATCATCTGAAACGTGGACTCGTTGTTGATGAGATGATCCACAAACTTTATACCGAACTGCTCGATACTGGCAGGCTCGTCGGTTTCAACCATGGTTTTGAACTCTTTGCTGGCAGCAGAGATATCCTGGAGAAAGGCCTCATTGAACAATGCCTGCTGACTGGGAAAATACCGGTAAATGGTGGCTGCGGATATGCCGGCCTCGTCCGCCACTTCCCGCATGCCCACTTCATAGAACGGTTTTTTCGCAAACAATGCCAGGGCAGATTCAATCACAATCTGCTTTCTTGCCAGCTTTTCCTTTTCCTTTAATTCCGCAAATCGAGATTCAGCCAATAAAGGGATACCTTTCATTTAAAAAATTGGTCAAAAACAGGGGATTCTATTGTTTCAATTATCATGTGTTGATCTGTCTGACAAGGCAAAAGACATTCGAATTTTTCCTGCTGTATTGACGATACCGTCCCATCTCTGGTATAGTCCAGGGTTGTGAACAATGAGAGAAAAAATGCCATGAAAACACAGACCAACAGAGACCGGTTCGATTTTGAAATCGGTTACCTGACCCGCAGTCCCTGCCTGACCTGTGAAAACAGAAAAAATCTGCCCAGGTGCCACGACCAGTGCGCGGTTCTGGATATTATCCAGACCACCCTGGCCCGGGGCATCTCTTCCCAGGCGTCCGGTTATGGAAACTGACGCTGCGTATCCGGCAATTTTTCCTGACAATACCACTTCTCTGGCCCAACGTTTTTTAACCCCGTCCCTTTTTGACCGCCTGTCCAGGCTGAAAACCGACGCCGGTTTCACCCTGGAACAGGCGATCCGGTCCGGCCGGGAAAATCCCGACTCCCATATCGGCATCTATGCCGGCGATGCACAAACCTATACCCTGTTCAAGGAAATTTTCGATCCGGTGATCCGCACGTATCATCAAATCACCGGTCCCATCCGACATGTGTCATGCCTTTATCCTTTAAATCTGCCGGACTTGGATCCGCACAACCGGTTGATTGTTTCCACCCGGATCCGGGTGGCCAGAAACCTGTGCGGGCACGCGTTCTCACCCGGAATCACCCCTCAAAACCGTAGGATCGTGGCCCGGCAGATACAGCAGGCTCTGGAGGCGTTACCTGAATCGCTTCAAGGGCATTTTCATGCCATGGACACATTGACCCCGGATCAGATCCGAAACCGTACGTTTCAGGGCACGGCATTTTTACCCGGTGACCGGTTTCAGGCATCCGCCGGCATCATCCGGGACTTTCCTGGATCCCGGGGGGTATTCATGAGCCGTGACAGGACATTTCGCGTCTGGGTCAACGAAGAAGATCATCTGCGCATTATCTGTCTTGAAAAAACCGGAGATTTGTCCAAAGTCTTCAACCGGATGGTATCGGCGTTGACACACATCAGCGGAACGCTTGAATTCGCATCTGATCCCAGGCGGGGATATCTGACCGCCTGCCCCACCAATATCGGAACCGCCATGCGGGCCGGCGTGCATATCCGGCTGCCCAATCTGGAAAATCACCCGGACCGGCTCAAAAAGCTGGCATCCACCCATGGATTGCAGATCCGGGGAACCCGGGGAGAAAAAACCGCTGTCACAGAATCCGTGTTTGACATCAGCAACCGCTTCCGGCTGGGAACCGGCGAAACCCAACTCATCCAGACCCTGCACACCGGTGTTGCCGCCCTCATTGAAGCGGAAACACAGTTGGCAGAATCCGGTCCAGAATCCCCAGAACCATGAAAATGAGCATGGACAGATTGAGGGTGGTGAAACCGCCGGCCCCGGTGTGTGCCGGAAATCCTGTAAGAAACAATCCCATGACCCCGGGCAGGACAAAAGCCATCCCGGCCAGGCTGGCTGAAAATCCTTTTAACACAATCCCGCCGTTGAGAAGAAACCAGAAAATACCCAGACTGTAGACACAGACCCACACCAGAATCTGAAGAAAAAGTTCCGGTTTCGTCCACAGCCGGATAAAGCTGGGAAACCGGTCCGTCCCCGGATCACAAACCGGCTGGGCCGCGGCCAGCATCAGAAAATGGGGCACCTGCCAGATGCCCATCACCAGCATCAATCCGAACAACTGGATTCCGGTTCCATGGGACAGAAACGGCGGCACCGCTGTCCACCCGATGGCCGGGGGCAGCATGCCGCAGATCACACCGGGCCACACGGCAAACAGGGTTTTTTTCTTCAGCGGGGTGTACAGACCGTTGTAGCAGACCAAAGCCAGAATCCCCAGAATCCAGGGCAGATGCGTATCCAGCCCCCCGGCAAGAAACGCCAGGCCGGAAAAGGACAGGCCGGATGCCACCCATCCAGCCGTCCGCAACCCCACCCGATTCTGTACCAGGCACCGGTCCCGGGTTCTGGCAAACCAGCGGTCATACCGCCGGTCCTGAATATGATTGAGCACGGCGGCACCGGCAGCCAGCAGCCACACCCCGGCCCCGATGACCAGGGTATCGATCCCGGGGGCCGGGGCCGCCAGAATATGCCCGAACACCGCAGACACAGCGATAAATCCGGTGAGCCGGAACTTGGTAAGTTCGATCGCCACACACATACCGCCTGTTCCTACCATCCGTCATCCTCTGCCACCCATTCGGCAAACGCGTCTTCAGACACCACCCGGACCACACCGGTCATATCTGCATGCCCGACCCCGCAGAACTCCGTGCATTGAAGAAAGTATTCCCCGATGGTTTCCGGCAGAAACCAGGCATAGGTGGTCAGACCCTTGACCGCATCCACCTTGACCCTAAACGCCGGTATATACAGACTGTGAATCACATCCATGGAAGTGATGTTGAGTTTCACGGGCGTATTCACCGGCACCTGAAGTTCGTTTTCCGTTTCCTTGCCTGTGGGATAAACAAAAATCCAGGAAAAAGACTGGGCGATGACATCCACTTCCAGAGCGCCTTCAGGCACGTTGCGCAGTCCGGTATAGGCCTGCCAGCCGGATACGAACATGGCCAGAGCGATGAGGGTGGGAATGAATATCCATGCGGTTTCCAGCTTCCAGTTTCCCCGGATATCCGCAGGCACCGGATGCCGGGACCGGCGATACCGGATCACAAAATAGATCATCACCAGGGTAACGGCAAACAGAAACATAAAAGAGAATCCAATGATGAAATAAAAGGACCGGTCCACCAGGGCCGCCGGATTGATGATATCAGTCATGGGGTCTCCTCACCTGAACGCCACGTCCCAGAAAATGAACCCGATCATGATAGCCAGAAACAGTACGGTTGCCAGAAACGACCATTGCAGTGTCCGGCCTTCCCAGCGCATGTGCATGAACACCAGCAGTACAAACCCGGCCTTGACCGATGCAATCATTAAAGCGATCCAGACATTGACCCAGCCAAGGTCGATGGATGCGGCCCCCACGGTCACGCCGGTCAGCACCAGCAGGGCCGCCAGGGTCAGCCCCAGGGTTTTGTATTCAATGATATGGGATTCAGATGCCATAGATGATTCCTTGGGTCAGACCACCAGGTAAAACAACGGAAAAATAAAGATCCATATCAGGTCCACCAGGTGCCAGTAAAGTCCTGAATTGTCCAGCATGGCATTGTTTTGTGCCGTGATCTTTTGCCGGGTGACCAGCACCAGACTGACGGCCAGCAATGTCATACCGATGATGATATGAAGACCGTGAAGCCCGGTGATCACGAAATACAGACCGAAAAACAGGTTCTGACCGGCCGGCCCGTCCGCCAGCCGGTCCGATCCCGGATAGATGCCGTGCTCAAATTTGTGCCCCCATTCAATATATTTGTTCACCAGGAACACGGCCCCGCAGGCCAGGGCTCCCCACAGGCCGGCCAGAGCGATGCGGTTATGGGCCTTTTGAACCGCCGTGATACCGGCGGCCACACAAAAACTGGAAATCAACAGGACAATGGTATTCACCACCCCGAAAAACAGGTCCAGCTCTTTGGCGCCGGCAATGAAATCGTCGGTGTATCCGGCAAAATACACGGCATACAAAACAAAAAGCCCGCCGAACAGGACAATCTCCGTATACAGAAACAGCCACATACCCAGTTTTTTGCCGGTGGGGTCTGTCTGAGCCGTCATTTGCCCGTCTCCGGCTTTATGGTCCCAGCGCCGGATCCGACGGCCGTCACCTTTGTAAAATCGTACGGATAATCCATCACTTCCGGGTCTTTGTCAAAATTGTGCAACGGCGGGGGCGAGGGAATGGTCCACTCCAGAGTGACCCCGCCCCAGGGATCATCGGCAGCAGCGGTGCGTTCTCTTGCCAGAGAGGCCAACAAATTCACCACCATCAGGCCGATGCCGGCAATCATGCACAACGCCCCGAATCCCGCAAAAAAATTGCCGGCCGCATACTGGGGCAGGTAGTCATAATACCTCCGGGGCATGCCCTGGAGTCCTAACACAAACATGGGCACATAATGAAGCATGAACCCGGCCGTAACCAGAATGGCGGCGATATAGGCTTTTTTAAAATCATACATCTTTCCGAACATCTTGGGCCACCAGTAATGCAGGGCCGCAAAAAAGGCAAATCCCGTGCCCCCGAACATGGTGAAATGAAAATGGGCCACCACAAAATGGGTGTCATGCACATGAATATTGGCCCCGGCCGCCCCCAGCACCAGACCGGTGAGCCCGCCCACGGAAAACAGATAAATAAAGCACAGGGAAAACAACAGCGGCGGGGTCATCTCAATGGCCCCTTTGTACAGGGTGGCCACCCAGGAGAACACCTTGATGGCCGACGGGATGGCCACCACAAAGGTGAGCAGGGAGAACACGAACACGGCTGTATCACTCATACCGCTGGTGTACATGTGATGGGCCCACACCAGGGATCCGGCAATGGCGATGGCCAGAGAAGACGCCACAATGGCCTTGTAACCGAAGATCGATTTTCTGGCAGATACCGGGATGATCTCTGAAATCACGCCCATGCCCGGCAGGATCATGATGTACACCGCCGGATGGGAATAGATCCAGAACAGGTGCTGGTAAAGGATGGGGTCACCGCCCCGGGCCGGGTCAAACAATCCCACATTGAAAAGCCGTTCCACCACCACCAGCACCAGGGTAATGGTGATCACCGGGGTGGCCAGCAACTGGACCCAGGCTGTGGCGTACAGGCTCCAGGTGAACAGCGGGAGCTGAAGCCATCCCATGGTTTTTGCCCGCATCTTGTGAATGGTGGTGATAAAGTTGAGCCCGGTGAGCATGGAAGAAAACCCCAGGATGAATGCGGCAAACACGGCCGTGGACACATTGGTGTGGGTGGAAATGGAAAACGGCACGTAAAAAGTCCAGCCGGTGTCGGGAAATCCGTCGGAAAACAGCGACACAATGGCCACGATGCCCCCGGCCATGTACAGGTACCAGGACAGCAGATTGAGCCTGGGAAAATACACATCATCCGCCCCGATGTGGATGGGCAGAAAAAAATTGCCGAAAATCGCCGGCAATGCCGGAATAATGAACAGGAAAATCATGATCACGCCATGCAGCGTGAAAACGGAATTATACATTTGGGCGCTCAGAACCGTTTTCCCCGGAAACATCAGTTCCAGGCGGATCAGGCCGCCCAAAGTCACGGCCAGCAGAAACCAGAACAGGATGGAAAACAGGTACAGCAAAGCAATGCGTTTGTGATCAAAAGTGATCAGCCAGGACTTAATCCCGGTAAATCCTGCCGGCTCAGGTGTTTGATAAAATGATGTCATGCCTGAATCTTTTTACCCCCCTGACCGTCTGTGCCCGGTTTTCTTTCCCGGCCGAACCAGAAACGCCACAAATCCGGCCAGCAGAATCAGTATCACCGTCCCGGTGATTCTGAACAGCCGGAACACATAGGTGTTGTTTTCCGAATCATAATCAAAGCAGAAAGAAAGCACCCGCCGCTTGATGGACACCCCGGGATCCCCTTTCCGGGCCTCGGTCAATGCCATGCCCAGATCAAACGGCAGAAATCCGGGTCCATAAAGATAACGGATTATTTTCCCATCTTCCGCCAGCACCACCATGGCATTGGGATGGATATATTCATGGGGCTTTTTCTTGACAAAATAATATCCCAGGGAATCGGTCACCCGCCGGATATTTTCCTCATCTCCGGTGAGATAAAACCAGTTTTCCAGAGGAAAATCCCGCTGGAGCAGGTTGGCATAATTGTTTTTAGCGGCAAGGGCATGGGAAGGGTCTTCATCATCTGAAAAACTTAAGGTAATGATATTGAACGCTTCCCCGGGCTGCTGATCCACCCGGTTCAATGCCTTTGCCAGATCCGCCTGGAGAAACGTGCATACCGACGGGCAGAAAAACCAGATGGGCAAAAGCACCACAGGCTTGTCAAATATTTCCCGGACAGTCACAGGCCGGCCCTGGGCATCCAGGAACCGGGCATCCAGGTCGATATACTGACCCAGCCGCTCCTCGACTTTCACCTGACCGGCCAGCGCGTTTATATCCGTCCCATCTTCCATGACCATGGCATCATGGTCATGGTGCGGATCCGCCAGGTTCACCGGCGTATCTGTGGCAGGATCATGAAAAGTATGATCCTGCCCGCTGTTCTGCGCAAACCCGGACACCGCAATGATCAGTATCAGACAGCTGACCCATCCTGCAATGGCCGGACCCGCGGATTTCCTGCAAAACATCATTCGATTTTGACCGCCTCACCCGTGGCAAAATCAATGTCATACACCGTCCGAAACTGATGCCCGGCGATAAAGGAATCCCTGCCCGTACCAAAGGCCAGCATGACCCTTGTCTTACCGGTGGTCTGGATGGGCTTGTCCCATTGTTCCGATGCGGTCACCAGACGGGTGAAGGAAATAGTGGTCACACCGTTCTCTTCTTTTCCGGCCGGATCCGTCACCTGACTGGTTCCCCCCAGTTTTTCATCCGAAGAATGTCCCCGTTTTCTGTCCGCAAAATGATCTTCGATTCTCACCTTGCCGTTTTTAACGGCCCCGATGAGAATATCTCCACCGCCCATGGCATCCTCCGGATCGATACCGATGGCAACCCAGCCCGTGGTTTCGGCACTCAATTCCATCTGAATCTGATCACCGTCCAGTGTCCAGGACACGGTCATGTCTTTGACTTCCAGTTTGTGGGCATAGACTGATGCAAACAGGCTGCCCGGCAGCAGGATCGCTGCGGCCAGCATCAACAATCCGATTTTCTTCATCATTTTGACACCTTTTGCCTTTTTGTTATCATTGATCATGTTATGACCTGAATTTATCCGGTTTCCGGCATTATCCATATTGCAGTTCACCGCCGGAAAATCCCAGTCCGATGGCTACCAGCGCCATGAGCAGGTACCATCCGGTGAGCCGGTCAAATCCGCGGTTCTCAGGATCATCCTTGATGGCGGTCACCAGCAGCAGCACGGTGAGAACAGCCGCCAGCACCATTTTCAGGACAATCAGAAACTCCCACCCCCCTCCGAACCGGTGCTGCCAGTCCAGGTAGCCGGTGAATATGGTGGGAACAATCCCCACCAGCGCCAGAATCACACAATGATATCCGGTTTTTGCCAGCATTTTCATTCGGGGCATAAAAGATACCAGGCGAAAGACCACGGCACCGATGACCATACCCATGGGAATATGAGTGAACGCCGGATGAAGCGGATGAGTAAAACCGATACTGTTCAGAAAGCCAAAAATAACATCTGTCATGGAATCACCTTTTAAAATTATTCATTTTGGATTGACTGAAACACTTTCACAGTCATTGCAATAAAAATAATTTACCTTTACTATAATCCTGGCGATATCACAACCAATTCCTGATGTTTTACCAGGGTGAAACATGGAGGAACTCATCTAAAATACGAAAGGAAGGTATGTATGGAAATTAAGATCACCTATTGTTCCGTATGAAACTACGAGCCACGGGCTGCCGGTCTGGCAGACCTCATTGAAAAAGAACTGCACATCACCCCGAAACTGCTTGCCGGCAGCAGCGGTATTTATGAAATCACGGCCGGTCAAACCACTGTTTTTTCCAAACGTCAGGCCAAACGGTTTCCCGATAACCAGGAAATCATCGATGGTTTGCGGAAACTTCTGCCATGAAAATTATTTTCCCGGTCAATTTGATCCCCGGCCTGACCCAGATGATCAAAATTCCTCATGGATGCCGGTCACATCTGCCAAAACTGAAAAAGGCCGCCCTTTTGGGGCAGCCTTTTCAGAAAAGGAAAAAAAGATGAAAAAACTAATTGGCAATTAGTTGTAAATGAGTATTGCAATGCACATGCCAAACAGAATATTTTTTTTAAATATAATAAAATTACCGGTATCATCCCTTGTGACCGTGCTTTTCAAGGGACCGGAATCATCGTTGGTCTATTTGGATCCATACCGGCTGACAAACAAAGCCCCGCGTTGTTCACAATTTTGAACTTTTTAACATGATCCAGGGGTTTATCAAAAAAATTAAAAACCATAACTATCTGAAACCAAATGATATTGTAACCCAAAACTCCCATAGATCGGAAGAGCGTCGTGTAGGGAAAGAGTGTAGATCTCGGTGGTCG
>CALGAJ010000233.1 GCA_937951975.1 uncultured Desulfotignum sp. | reverse complement strand
GGTCTTGTTCAGACCCGCTTCAAACTTTATCACTGACCAATTTTCAAAGATCAAAAAAAAACTCCCCGAGGACACCCAAACCGTCTCTCGAGAAGACCGGCGTAATATGCCGGAAAAATTCACCCCTGTCAATTCTTTTTTTAATTTTTTTCACAATAATTTTTCATCCATGGCACGTTACCGTATATCTCATTGATTTTTAACACATTTTAAATTCCGATGCGGTTTCCCTTGTTTTGACAATTGCTTTGAACTTGTGTACAAGTAACCACGTTTACTGAAATTTCGGGCATCTTGGGGGGATTAAACATGCCGGCGGCCCCTTGAGAAGAATAATTGATGACACTGCCTGCAAGGATTTGCCCATGGAAACCCACATCCGTCTGAAAAATGTCTCATTTGCCTATAAAAAACAACCGATTCTTGAAAACATATCCCTTGTCATTCCCCGAAAAGAATTTGCCTGTATCGTAGGTCCCAACGGGGGCGGAAAAACCACGTTGCTCAAACTGATTTTAGGGCTGATAAAACCGGATACCGGACAGATACAGGTGCTGGGAACGAGCCCGGAAAAAGCCCGGAACCGTATGGGGTATATGCCCCAGTATGCCTATCTGGACATGAATTTTCCCGCCACTGTGCTGGATGTGGTGCTCATGGGGTGTCTGAAAAACAATGTTTTCTGGTTTTCCGCCAAAGACCGGGTCCGGGCCATGGATGCCATCGAGACTGTGAACATGACATCTTTTGCCCATACTGGATTCAATGCCCTGTCCGGGGGGCAGAAACAGCGGGTTCTCATCGCCAGGGCATTGTGCAGCCGGCCGGATATCCTGCTGCTGGATGAACCCACAGCCAACGTGGACCATGAAACCGAGGCCAACCTGTTTTCCATTCTCAAAACCCTGAACCAGAAAATGACCATTCTGGTGGTTTCCCATGACCTGGGGTTTGTGTCCAAATACGTCAAAACCGTGATCTGTGTGAACCGCCGCCTGGTCATCCACCCCACAACCGATATGGACGGCACCATGATCAAGGATATCTATTACGGGGATCTGAAAATGGTCCGGCATGATCACCGGTGCAGCGAAGAAGGCCATTGCCATGATTGAATTTTTTCAGGCCGTCATCAACCCGGACAACCAGTTTCTGACATATGCGCTGATGATGGGAGGATTGGCTTCCATTGCCTTTGGCATCATCGGCACGTTTGTCACCATCAAGCGCATCAGCTATCTGGCCGGAGCCATTTCCCATTCCGTGTTCGGCGGCATCGGCCTGGCCCTGTATCTCCAGATCGGGCTGGGTATCACATGGTTCGATCCCATCCTCGGGGCCGTGCTGGCAGCCGTGGCCTCAGCGCTGGTGGTGGGACTGGTGAGCATTCATGCCAAAGAAAGGGAAGATACCATTATCGGGGCTCTCTGGGCCGTGGGCATGGCCTGCGGTATCCTGTTCATCGATAAGACCCCCGGATATTTCAGTCTCAGTTCTTATTTATTCGGGGATATCCTGCTCATCTCACAAAAAGACCTGTGGTTTGTGATCGGCCTGGATCTGGTGATCGTGGGGGTTGTGGTGGTTTTTTTCAATCAGTTTTTCGGCGTGTGTTTCGATACGGAATTTACACTGCTGCGCGGAATCAACACCACGTTTTTCTATCTGTTTCTTCTGGTACTCACCGCTTTGACCGTTGTATTGCTGGTGCGGATCGTGGGTATTGTTCTGGTGATCGCCCTGTTGACCATCCCCCCGGCCATTGCGGGATTTTATGCCCGGAAGCTGTGGCAGATGATGCTCTACTCCGTGCTGCTGTGTGCCGTTTTCACCTGGACGGGCCTGGGTATCAGCTACAGCTTGAGCCTGTCATCCGGTCCGACCATTATCGTGTTGAGCGGTATCATTTATCTGGTGCTGCTGGCATTGAACAAGCTGGTGTTCAAATGATGATAACAGGGTTGTCCCTGTTTTTTTTGCGCAGTTGCCTGAAATCCGTGCAATGTGCCACAAAATTCCGGGGCACTGCAGGGTTGGTGCCGAAATGCACATGCAGATACGATCCCAGCGTCTGGTCTTTCTGATATCCGGTCACCGGCACATCCTGGCCGGCTCGGGTCGTGACCGCAAACACCTGGTCACAAACCTCGTTGTCGGTTGAAATGGATGAATAATGGAATTCATGGCCCCGGATTTTCGCTCCTTTCACACCGATCACTGAATCTTTTGTCAGGGTCACTTCCCGGTAACCCAGAGACTGAAGCGTCTCAGACATACAAATGTCCAAGTCAAAACATCCCGCCATGGGTTTCGGTAAAACCGAATCCGCAGGCACCAGTTTCCGGCACAGCAGCATGAATCCGCCGCACTCAGCATAAATGGGCATGCGGTTTCGGCTGCAGGATTTAATTTCAGACAGCAGATGGGTTTTGCTTGATAATTTGTCTGCAAACAGCTCGGGATATCCGCCGCCCAGGTAGATACCATCGATATCTTCAGGCAGACGGTCATCGGCCAGCAAAGAAAAATAAACCAGGCGGGCCCCGGCGTGTTCCAGCAGGGCCAGGTTGTCCGGATAATAAAAACAGAAGGCTTTGTCCCGGGCCACGGCAATCCGGGGGGGATCGGAAAAAACAGGGGGCATTGCATCTTGACGGTGTGTGCAGTTTTGTTCTGTCTGCCACGGGACATCAAAATCCCGGCCTTTGTTTGTGTCCGGCAAATCCGGCAGTTCCCGGATCAGCTGCGGTAAAGACATATATTGATCCACCATGGAAACCAGGGTTTTGATTGCGGCCGCAGACATCACATGCTCATCCGCTGTGGTCAGTCCCAGGTGGCGTTCCGGCATGATCAGTTCCTTGTTTTGGGGCAGATGTCCCAGGCAGGGCGTGGTGCAGCTCTGTTCCACCGCATCTTTGAGATAGGCATAATGCCGGGCGCTGCCGGTAAACGTGAACACCACCCCGGCCAGGGTCAGATCCGGATCAAAGGTTTCAAATCCCTTGACCACGGCCGCCGCGCTCCTGGCTTTCCCTTTGGCGGACACCACCAGCAGCACGGGCAGACCCAGCCATTTGGCCATCTGGGCTGTGGACCCGGTTTCCGTTGTCGCATCATACCCGTCAAACAGTCCCATGACCCCCTCCACCACAGCCAGATCCGCACCCCTGGACCGGGCATGAAACAGCCGGCGGTTGTATTCTTCCGACAGCATCCAGGAATCCAGAGTATAACTGGTCCGCCCGGCAATCCGGGCATGATGACCCGGATCGATGAAATCCGGTCCCACTTTGAACGGGGCCGCCTTCAGCCCGTTGACACGCAGCCAGGCCAGAATGGCCAGCGTCAGTGTGGTTTTTCCGGCACCGCTGCCGGTGGCCGCAATCACAATGCCTTTCAATGATCCGTCTCCCTGTAGTTTGTTCCTGCAATCGGTCCGCTCACAAGACTTACACACTATCATTTTTTCTTCCGGGTTTCACCCCAATTTGTCTGAATCGCCGCATAAAAACCCTTGCCATCTTCCTTTGCCCGGGTATAAAAAGAAACCAGGCGTGCCCGAAGGAATCGGCACGGCATCAACCCGGATTTTAACAGGAATTTTTTTTATGTATCATCATCTGTTCGGACCGGTTCCTTCAAGACGGCTGGGTATTTCTTTGGGGGTCGACCTGGTACCCCGAAAGGTCTGCTCACTGGACTGTGTGTACTGTGAAGTGGGCCGCACCCATCGCCTGACTCTGGAACGCAGGGAATACGCACCTTTAGACCGCGTCAAACAAGAACTTACCGATTATTTTTCTCGCAACCCGGACCCGGATTACATCACATTTTCCGGTTCCGGTGAACCCACGCTGAACACCTGCATCGGAGAGGTGCTCACATTTATCAAGCAAAAACGGCCCCGGATTCCGGTAGCTGTGCTCACCAACGGCACGTTGCTGAACGACCCGCAAGTCCGGGATGCACTGATGGCCGCCGATGTGGTGCTTCCCTCCCTGGATGCGGCAACGGAACCGGTTTTCAAAAAAATCAACCGCCCCCATGCAAACCTGACCCTGAAGACCCATCTGACCGGATTGATGACGTTCAGAAACATGTTCAAAGGCCGGTTTCGCCTGGAAGTGTTCATTCTGCCGGGATACAATGACCATGAAGATGAATTGAAAGCCCTGAAAAAAGTCATCCATGAACTCAACCCCGAATGCATCCAGCTCAACACCCTGGACCGTCCGGGCACGGTTACCGACCTGAAAGGTGCGTCTTTCGAAGAATTACAGCGCATTGCCCAATACCTGGATCCCGGTGCCGCGGAAATCATTGCTGCCGCCCCGAAGCGCAAACACATGGCAGCCTATCGCCAGGACATGGAATCCGCCATTATTGAAACCATTGCCCGCCGGCCCTGTACCCTGGATGATCTGTCCACCATCCTGGGCCTGCATGTGAGTGAAATCAACAAATACCTGGATGTAATGACCGCTGAAAACAAAATCACGGCGGTTCATCAGAACAGGGGTATTTTTTACCAGATCCCCGGTTAATTTTTTATCAAAGCAAAAAAGCAGCACCTTGATGGTGCTGCCTTTTCATTCAAGCACCCTTAT
>CALGAJ010000232.1 GCA_937951975.1 uncultured Desulfotignum sp. | reverse complement strand
TGAACTTAGTTTCCAGTTCTTCCAATTCGGCGTCTATATCCATGATTTCCTCCTTTATAGGCTGGTAATTTCCTTTTTTGACCTGCTTCCCCTGCTCACAATTTGCACACCGGGGATCCCCGGGAATCTTGTTGAACATCCATGCCGGGGGTTGCTTCTTCTCATCATTCCGTTGCTGACGGAGAAGACACCCGGACACGGTGATGGTGCATTTGTGGGTTTCGCACAGGAATTTGTCTGACTTATCCATTGATCACCTTTTGCCACTTCTCAGCAGCCACGGACCCGGCCCAGCAGCTGGCCGCCGGCAGGTCCCCGGCCTGTTCCAGGTGGGCGATAATCTCGTTGATTGTGGCAATGATCCGGGGGTTATGCGGGAATCTGCTGCTTTCGATCATCTCCGCACAGAAAGACAGCAGGGTAGAGACGTGCCGTTGCTGACCCAGCCAGCCGGTATCTTTTCCGAACCCGTTCACCCGGTCAGCGATCCGGTAGATTTCGGATTTTGTCGGGCGGGGGAGACGGGCAAGGTCTTTGTCCACTTCTTTCTGGAGACGGGTATACAGCCCGTTGAGGCGGGAGTGCTTGAGTTTCCCGACGGTCAGTTCAGGGATTGCCCGGACAAGGGCCAGTTCCATCATACGTTCGTGCATTCGGACACCTCCCCGGCCAGATCCCGGCCCGTGAAGCATGGCAGCCACGCAGTTGAGTAGATCCGCTGCCGGTCAGAATCCGGCAGGGCGTCAGAACGCAAAAAACCCGTCAAAAGATCGGGGCGATCCTTTGCGGGTTCGGTAGTTTGTGCAGATTGTCTTTCCATTCGGCCCCCTGGTGGGGGCCTGAGTCGCTACCGTGGGAGGGCGCGAATATGGTTTATTGAACCAAATATGCGGGGGGATGTCAACAGGTTTTTAAAATATTTCTTTCACCTTCGCCAACAGTCCTATTAAAATAAAAACCCCAAAAATAATATTGATGGCCGAAGCGGCAGCGGGCACTGTGGTGTAAAGATACAAAACGAGGCCCACCATGGACATACAGGCAAGGCCGGTTATTCTGCTTTTTCGGAACCCAAACCGGATGACCAGGAAGCATGCAATCAGCGCGAAAATAGCAAACAGGGCGCTGGTTTCATCTGCCATCTGTTCGTGTCGGTAGTCCATTTTTTCACCAATAATAAAGAGATAGTACCAGGAGCACGAACAGGGTGATCCACACGCCCGTCCATTTGTTTTTATCCTTCTTCATGGAGCCTCCTATAGGTAAAAACCCCTATGCCGACTATGTAGTTCCCCCAATTGAACACTGTTCACGTTTTCTGATAAATGGCAAGATCCGATTATTCCCTGCTATCGCTGCCATTCTCTCTTTTTTTGCGTTCGGACTCCTGTTCCTCTTGGATAATCCGCTTTTTTGCACGGAGGTCCCGAAGAATTGATTTCAGTTCAGCCGGGTCAAGGGCTTCAATTTCAAGCAATTCCTGGTTGACCGCCACGGCCAATTCCTTATTTCGGAACCTGCGGATGATGTCGGCGTGTTTCTGGTCGATTGGGACAACGTTGGCATGTTCGGACACTATCTTGATCACTTGGTCTTTGTAGTCATCCATATTAATTTCTTGGCTATCCGTTCTTTCAACACGGCGCTTTTCAATCCTTCCGAGATCAACTATTTCATCCTCATCCAACCCAAATTCAACCACCCACAAATTAATGTCTTTTGGTTCCGGGGCGTATTTGAAATTAAAATAGTCCGATATTGTGGGCTGAGACTTCCCTATAACAGCAGCCAGTTCACCCTGGGTTTTCCTATGGGGTTTGGTCTTGGCCCACCTCTTTAGCCCGTGGACAAACAATTCGATTCTATCTTCCATAATTATCAGCATACACCCCCCTTTTATGGTTATCAATCCATTAGATTACACATAAATAGCCTATAATTTTAAACCGTTGTAAAAAATATGTGTTAAACTTATTTTTATTGTTGACATACCAATATTTACCCGATAATATTGGTGGCACCATGAAACGAAGATACAAAGCATACACGCAAGAAGACTTCGGGCAAATGCTCGGAATTCCCCAGTGCAGGGTCAGCCGAATCTTGAACGGGGTGGAGCCTGTGAGTTTCCCGCTGGCTGTTGTGTTGGACGGCCTTTTCCCTGGCAGGGGTATTGTCGGCTGGAAGAATGCGACCGGTGAGGACATGACCAGGCTGTACAACCATTTGAAGTTTGAGGCCGAAATGAAAGCCAAGGAGTCTGCGTAAATGGCACGTCTGAGTGCGAAGTATGAAACCATAAGCATTAGCTTACCATCCTGGCTGATTGAGATCCTGGACGAAACGTGCCACCGGAAAGATTTCACTCGGAGCTGCCTTATTAAACGATCTCTCAAAAGATACCTCCTTGCTCAAAACGATACGCCTGAGCTCTGGGAAGAATTATACGACAGGCTGATGAAGGGATAACGGCAGGAAATAATGGGAAAATTATTAAATAATGGAGGCACGAAATGAACGATTTGATCAAGGTCAACAGGGACGACACGGGGAAGCAAACGGTAAACGCCAGGGAGCTTCACGAGTTTTTGGAAAGCAAGCAACAATTCACAAACTGGATCACGAACAGGGTTGAGCAGTATGGTTTTTCGGAAGGCACTGATTTTGTTAAATTAAATTGTTTTATTAAATCGGATTCCAAGCCACGTACCGAATACCACATCTCCATCGACATGGCAAAAGAGCTTTCCATGGTCGAGCGGAACGAAAAAGGGAAGCAGGCCCGGCAGTATTTCATTGAATGTGAACGCCGGGCAAAAGACCCGATTCACGTTCTCAATGATCCTGTGGCAATGCGCGGCCTTCTCCTTACCTACTCCGAAAAAGTCCTTGCCCTGGAGGAAACAGTCAACCAGCAGAAACCCAAAGTCATCGCCCTGGACCGGCTTTCGACAGCCAACGGGTCCATGTGCATCACCGACGCGGCCAAAACACTTCAGATCCAACCGAAAATCCTGTTCCAGTGGATGTCTGCATCCGGCTGGATCTACAAAAGGGCCGGAGGGTCAGGTAGCTGGATCGCATATCAAAACAGGATTCAGCAGGGCGTTCTTGAGCACAAGACCACCACGGTCACCCGGGGCGACGGGTCAGAGAAAACAACGTTTCAGGTGCTGGTGACCCCGAAGGGCCTGGCTGTTTTGGCTGAAAAACTGAGCATCGAAGAAAACATTTTTGCATAAGAACCCGCCCAACCGGGCATATTAACCATAACGGGCCTGGGTCGCTACCGTGGGAGGGCGCGGCCAGGCCGAAAGGATGAAGTAACCGGCAGAAAAGGGAGGTGCATCATGTGACCTTCAAAGCCACCCGGGGTAATCCGGGAAAACGGTAAGATCGATATCCGGTCCCGGGGCTTAATATCAGATTCACCCGGGGCCGGCCATAACCATAAAGGAAACGCCATGGAATGTTCATGTTCA
>CALGAJ010000231.1 GCA_937951975.1 uncultured Desulfotignum sp. | reverse complement strand
CCGCCGCCGACCGGACCCTGTCCCTGTCCTGTGGAAGGCGATCCGGCCGTGTCTGACGGATTGTTTTTAAACGTTTCCACAGCCTGACGGACGTAGCCGGCATGGCCGGTATACACGGGAATATTCTGGGCGTTGAATACATCCATGGCTTTGGGCCCGCAGCTGCCGGTTAAGACGGCTTTGGCTCCTTTGTCGATCACAAACCCGGCCGCCTGAACACCGGCCCCGCTGGTCTGATTTCTGGTATCATTGGGAAATGCTTCCATGGACATGGTATCGGTATCGATAATCAAAAAATAGTCACATCGGCCGAACCGCTGGTCGATCTGGGCTTCCAGATCCTGACCCGAGGCACTGACTGCTATTTTCATTTTTCCTCCTGTTAATGCTGTTGTCTGTTTGATTCAAAATATATGGGTCATTCCGCCATTTTCCCGGCAATTTTTTTAAATGCCGCTGTAATGGGGGACTGGGCGAATTGGTGCTGAAATGCCGTCCCGCTGTCACTGCATCGGACCATTTCCGGATCAAAGGCAATTCTGCCAAGGAACGGGATGCCATATTTTTGTGCGGTTTTTTCACCCCCGCCTTCACCGAAAAGGTCCACCACCTTGTGACAGTGGGGGCAGGTGAATCCGCTCATGTTTTCAATAATGCCGAAAATTTCCATCCGGACATTTTGACAGAAACTGATGGATTTCCGGATATCGGCCAAAGCCACTTCCTGGGGGGTGGTCACGATCACGGCTTTGGCGTCCGGGATCAATTGGGCCACGGTCAAAGGTTCGTCCCCGGTCCCCGGAGGACAGTCGATGATCAGGTAATCCAGCTCCCCCCAGCTGACATCACCGATGAATTGACGGATGGCGCCGTGTTTGACCGGGCCCCGCCAGATCACGGCTTCATCCCTGTTGGGCATCAACGATTCCATGGAAATGACTTTCAGGTGATCGGAATAGGCAATGGGGACCATTTTCCGGGTGTCATCCGCTTTTAACATGCCGGATATTCCCAGCATGTGCGGGATATCCGGACCATGCAGATCCACATCCAGCAGCCCCACCTGATACCCCATGCCGGCCAGGGTGATGGCCAGGTTGACGGACACGCTGGTTTTTCCCACCCCGCCCTTGCCACTCATAATGATAAATTTCTGTTTGATTCTTGTTAAAGCCTGTCTGGCTTGTTCATCCGGGTCCGGACCCGGCATCTGGCCGGCAATCTGTCCCTTGTTTTTGGTAGGTGTTGCCATGTCAAGGTTTCCTTTTGGTTGCGCGATATTTGATATGTCATGACTTTTTTTAAAGTCGGTTCGGTTATCACTACTGACTGAAAAGCAAGGTTCGTACCATCTGGCATAAAAAGAAAATAAGCTGAAGCCCGGATGTTTCGGGGGCACAGACCGATAGAAGCACCCGGGGGTCGGTGCAAACAGGTTGCATTGCTGCGATATTTTTGTATAAAGTCGCATTGTTGCTTCATGGCGTGATTCCGAACTAAGAATTGACAATTCAGCCGTGTTGTGTGCATATTGACAGATCAACATTAACGCTGAAAAAGGAGTCGACAATGGCGGGTTTGAACAAAGTGATGCTCATCGGGAACCTGGGCCGTGACCCGGAAATCCGGTATTCCCAGCAGGGGTTGGCAGTGGTGAACTTCTCAATTGCCACCAGCGAACAATGGACGGATAAAAATACCGGAGAAAAACAGGAAAAGACCGAGTGGCACCGGGTGGTGGCGTTTGGCAAACCAGCTGAAATCCTGGAGAAATATCTGTCCAAAGGCAGCCAGGTGTACATTGAGGGCCGGCTTCAGACCCGGAATTATGAAAAAGACGGCCAGACCCACTACATCACGGAAGTGGTGACCACCAATTTTCAGTTTCTGGGCGGCCGGTCCGAGAATCAGGGCAATGACCAGTCTTCAAGCGGATATGAGAAAGAGCCGTCCGGTGGCGGATACCCCCAGCAGGGACGCCCGTCACCCAATCAGCAGAATTTTCAGGGGTCAACCCGTCCGGGCGGGGGCCAGCCGCCGATGCAGGATGAGGACATTCCATTTTAAGGTCGTTCAGTTTCTTGGGTTTTCCTTTCGCCACTGCCGGGGACTTTTATATTGGCTGCCCTGGACCCACATGCCGATCCGGCGGTTTCTGGCCTGATCCTGGGCTGCCAGATAAGGGGCGGCATCAAATGTTTTGGGCAGACTTCCCTGATACACTTCTGCCAGCCCCGTTTTCACCATTTCCAGGTTCATGTTGATGTCGTTGATGAACACTTCCGCCAGAATCCGGTTATACCCGCCCAGGCCATAGGTTTTCAACGTTACAGACCGGTCATGGATCAGCCGGCTCAGGTACTGGTGGGCTTTTCTGCTGTATGGCTGGCCCGGTTTTCTGCTGCCTCCGGTTTCCGGTGCGTCAATGCCCACCATGCGTATTTTAAGGGTCAGATCCAGGCCCTGGACCAGCAGAGAATCCCCGTCATACACTTTGATCACCTTGAATTGCCGGTCCGATGATATCCGGTGCTGGATTTTAGTTTCCAAAACCTTTGCATTGTCTGCATTGTCAGGGGGGGAAACATTGGAAAAATGACGGATTCCGTCCGAATCGATCCAGGTGAACATATCCCCTGCCACAGGCATGACAAGGCCTGATAAAGCCAGAAAAAGGATCAGATATTTAAAAAATCGACGCATGGGGATATCATTGACCGGCAAAAATCAGTCCGATCCAGTTTTTATCTGTTTTCTCCCACACAGGGGTGAACCCGTATCCGGTAAAACAACTTTTCAGCGTATCGGCTTCCCATGTCCGGATACCGGAAAAAATGAGAAATCCGCCGGGGTTCAGCCGCTGCCGGAAAAGCGGTGCCAGGGTCTCCAGAGTGGGCGTTCTCAGATTGGCACACACAATTCCCAGTCCGGGCCCGGTTTCCGGTATAAAATGTGCCAGTACCGGTATTCTGCCAGAAAGATGGTTCAGGTCAATGTTTTTTTTGGCTTCACTTACGGCATTGGGGTCAATATCATAGGCCAGACATCCGGATACTCCGGCCAGGCACAGGGCAATGGCCAGGACCCCGGAACCGGTGCCGACATCCGCCCCAGGGGCCTGAAGAATGGCGGCATGGGGCCGGATGTGAAAAAACAGACGGTCCATGGCAGCCAGACACAGCCGGGTGGTGGGGTGATGGCCGGACCCGAAAGAGATGCCCGGTTCCAGGCGGATGACATGCAGATCCTTATGATCTGACCGGTACGGGATATCCGGCGGTGTCAGCAGAAAATGATCCGTGATCTGTACGGGTTTCTGAAAATTTCGGATGACACTGGTGGTGCCGAAAATTTCCTGATAAGTGACCTCCCGACAGGTGACCAGGGTTTTGAGAACGGCTTTGGCGTCTGACACAGGGATGTGCAAGGCAGCGGCGATTTCATGCACATAGGCCCGGGCCGTCAGCCGGGTGTCGGCATTGTCCAGAATGGCCAGAACGGCCTTCCGGTCAAAGGGAGTCATGTCCTTCTGTTTTGAGCAGGTTCTTGTACCAGCAGGCAAACTCGAACATACCCCGGATTTTTTCCTCTTCATTGATGATGCCCAGACACATTTCCAGGGCCCCCTGGGCAAAGGAATTGGTGTAGGTGTCAGGGTCCGCCTGGGACAGAAATTCCCGGATCAGCACCTGGGAGGTCCGTTTGGTCTTGTCTTTCCGGATGTCAATGGGGTCCTTGGGTTCCTGGAACGGGTCCCATTTGTCATACCCTTTTTTCAGGATCTGGCGCTGGCCCCGTTTGCCCATGGCATCGAAAATGGCTTTTTTCTTTTCTTCAATCTGATCCCTGGTGAAATTATCCATTCCGGGTCACCCCTAAATAGTCTTCGTTGAAATCCGTGATCAGGGCCATGGAGACCGGTATCAGCATTTCATGCATTTTGATGTTCCGGGAGTGGATGTCCTTGATGAGTTCTGCGGACAGCAGTTGAAGCTGGGTATAGATCTTGTCCATGTTCAGGGTGGGGTATGCATTTCCCTGGATGAAATTGGTCCGGCCGCAGATATGGCTTTTACCGGCCGTGGACGTGGGAATACCGTAGATGCGGCAGGTAATGGGCCGAAATTCATACAGCAGGCACAGATTATCGGATCCCAGCAGGGGGCAGCGCACCCGTTCCTGGGACATGCGGCCCACAATTTCCAGCTGGTCCGCCCCTTTTTGCACTTTTTTATATGCATCCCGTTTGAGTTTGACCAGGGCACGGTCGGTTTTATCCGCAATTTCCAGCAGATCATTTTTTTCCTTGCCGGAAAATTTTTCCAGAAATTTGGATTTCAGGTAAAGGGCTTCGATCAGGGGCATGTCAAAAATGGCGTAACAGCAGTCACTGCATTTTTCCCGGCAGAACACTTCTTTGGGGAAATCCTGTTTCACCCGGTCGAATATCCCGTCCACCACCTGAACCAGGGCTTCATATTGTGTAAAATGTTTTTTCAGATCCAGTGTCATGGGTGTCATCCTTTATTTTCCAATACAGAAATTGTTAAAAATCGTATCCAGTATATCCACAGATGCGGTTTCGCCGGTAATGTGTCCCAGCAGGTCAATACTGTTTTTCAAATCAATGGCCAGGGTCTCTTCCGGCTGTCCGGTCATCAGCCCCTGTTTTGCGGATTCAAGAAAAGACAGCGTTTTTGTTAAAGCGGTTTTGTGCCGAAGGTTGGGAATTACGGCCGAACCATCCATGGTCAGGTCGCCGATGCAAAGCTGCATGATCTTGTCTTTAAGCGGTCGAATCCCCTGGTTATGCAGTGCGGAAATGTGAATTTCGGGGATCGGATCGCAGATTTCCGGCAGTTCAGGCAGCCCGGGAGCGCCGGGTTTGGTCTGACCGTTCGTGTCCCGGGTCAGATCGATCTTGTTCACAACCACAAGAATCCGTTTATCCAGCGGCACCATTTTTTTAAATTCCATTTCAGACAGGGATGTTCCGGGTTCCACCATGAACAATACCAGATCCGCATCCCGGATATGATCCTTGGCCCGTTCAATGCCGATGATTTCCACCAGGTCGTCGGTGTCATGAATGCCGG
>CALGAJ010000230.1 GCA_937951975.1 uncultured Desulfotignum sp. | reverse complement strand
CTTCCACATCCCAGACCCAGATGCCGGATCCTTTGCTGAGCACCACATCCAGGGGCTTGTAGTTTTTTGCCCCGAACCGGTTTTCTTTATTGATCAGTTCCTGTGTTTTCATTGCAGCTATCCTTGTATTTGTCTGCATTGGCTAAACGGCTCAGTCCATACCCATCCGGGCCTCCACCTCGGCTATTTCCTTGAGAAGCTGTTCTTTTTCCTCCCGGGGCAGGTCCGGCGCAGCCAGTTTTTTCTGTAACGCCAGAAGAATCATCTCTTCTCTGTATTCCCGGCAGGTGTAAGAACTGGTTTTATTTTGAGTTTCCATGGGTGACGGATATTTTCCTTTTCAAAGGGTTGATCAATTATTTCTACCATACCTTTTCAGAAAAAACCAGCGCCGATACAGGCACTTGAAAAACCGGTTCCGGGCCTGTCACATCATTTCCGGTTCCTATTTTTCCTTGCGGGGGGTTTGTTTCTCCCGGCACATCCGGCACCGGTCATCCGAACAGTATTCACAGGAAAAACAGTCTTTGCATGGAAATTTTTTCGACGCCTTTGTCCACATTTCCGGCACATACAATCTGCCCGGCATTCCGGGTATGGAAACAAACGGCATAATGCCTCCTTTCAACATCCGGCCTCCTTAAAACAACGTAACCAGAAAGAAAGGGATTTCAAGCATACCGGACAACAACCTGAAAAAGCCGGTATCCCTGTGCCGGCAATTTTCTCACCCCTGCTTGCCGGTCATCTCTTGGATAGTGACCTGGATCACGGCGGTTTTTGCCAGCTTCTCATCCGGATAGTCAAAGGACCGGTCCGAATAATGGGCCATGATGATATCCAGACCGGCTTTCTTTTCCGCCGGGGTCTCCAGAATCCGGGCCGTGCCCGTACCGATGACGCTCTTAAATGATGCGCCCCAGTCACAGGCACCGGCCGCCTTGTTCAGCTTCACCAGTTCATCCACTTCAAAACAGATCTGGGGATCTGCCTTGAGCACATCGATTTTCCGTCCCTCCGGAGCACTGTGAAAATATAAAGACCCGTCCCGGTACCCGAAATTCAACGGCACCACATAGGGCTGCCCCTGATCCACCATGGCCAGGCGGCAGACCTGGGCCTGTGCCAGGATCTGTTCCATCTGTTTTTTATCTGTGATCTGCTTTTCATTTCGCCGCATCCGCATTCCTCCTTTGCTCATCACATGTTCTGTGAGCAAAAAAAATTATCACACCCTGACATGAACTGCACACAAAAAATGCGCTTCAACCACTTTTTTTCAACAGCATCAACGGCCGTGTTTTCAAAATTTTCCCGGCGGCGGCCACGGCCGTGGCCATGCAGATCAGGGTGGTCAGCACCAGGATCCCCAGCAGATACCCGATGTCCAGGGCCCATAGGCTGTCAAAAAAATACCAGGCAATGGCCCGGGAAAATACAGTGCTGAGCACTACGGCCACCAGGGCTGCGGCAAAGCCCAGGCTGCCGAATTCCAGCAGACTGATGCGCCGGATGTCGCTGAATCCGGTACCCAGCACCTTGAGCAGGTTGGTCTGGACCGCCTGGCGCCGGGCCTGATGCCGGGCAATGGAAAAAATGGACACCAGACCGGCGGCAATGGCCAGCCAGGCCATGAACCGCACGGACATGGACAGCCGGTCCGCAATAAAGGTCAGCGTGGTAATCATCTGGGTAACATCAATGATGGAAATATTGGGAAATGCCGAAACAATATCACGCTTCAGTGCATGGCGCTGTTCCCGGGGCACCTGGGCCACAGCCCCCAGCCAGGTCTTGGGTGCATCCTCCAGGACCCCTTTCTGGAACAGCAGAAAAAAATTGGGCTGAAAACTGTTCCACCGGACCTTGCGGATATTGTGAACCCGGCCTTCCAAAACCATGCCCTGGATGTCGAAACGCATGATATCGCCGATCACCAGGTCATGGTCATCGGCAAAGGAGCGGGCCACGGAAATTTCAAACAGGGTTTGTGATCCGAAATTCCAGGGTGCCTGTGACAGGGGCGGTCCCTGCACAATGCTTTCAGACGGGTCCAGATCAGCCCGATACGAAAAATTATGTTCCGTCCGTCGGGGCCGGCCGCTGGATTCCCGGCTGTCTTCCCGGGTATGAAACGGATCGTCATTCACGGACACGATCCGCCCCCGGACCATGGGGGACAGATTTTCCAGTTTCCCCGGGTGATTCTGCATAAACGTTTCCAGATCCTTGGTCTGGTCGTCCTGGATATCCATGAGGAAAAATACCGGTATCTTCAACCCTTCCGGTCGCTGGATCTCGGCCTGAATTCCTTTTTGCACCTGGGGAATCAGGCTGATGAGAAATACACCCGTGGCAATGGTGACAAAACAGGCCAGGGATGCGCCCCTGTTGCGGTACAGGTTCAGAAACGCCAGTTTGCGCACCAGATGACGGGTTGCGGCCAGACGCCGGCACATTCCGGCCCCCACCCACCCGGCCAGGGCAAATATCAAAAGTGCCAGGGCAAATCCGGCAGTGAACACCAATCCGTTGGCCGGTGATCCCCCC
>CALGAJ010000229.1 GCA_937951975.1 uncultured Desulfotignum sp. | reverse complement strand
CTTCAGAAATACGGGCTTTTTGCGTTCAGTTGAACCAGATGTCGTTTTCCAGGTAGGCCTGGTCCAGTTTTTCCTGGTGCTGTTTAAGGGACTCGCCCATGTCCGATGCCAGGGTGTGGAGCAGATAATGGATCAGGCTGATCATGGACACCGGGGTACCCAGAAACGGGATGCTTTTCTGGGGGGTGATCAGAACATGGTCACTGAACTGGACCAGAGGACAGGAGGCGCTGTCCGTGATCAGGATCTGGCCCAACCCCTGGCGCCGGGGGATTTTGCCCAGCCGGACCAGTTCGTTGGGATACCGGGAGGTGGCGATCACCACCACCACCGATTCTGGGGGCGCGAAAATCAGCTGATCCATGGATGTGCGGTCACTGCCGTTGAGGATACAGACGCCGGACCGGATCTTTGACAGGGTCCAGCCCATGTAGTGGGCCGAGGAATAGGACAGCCGGGATCCCATGACATACACGGCCGGCGCTGACTTCAAGGCGTTGCGGACCGCCTTGACCACGGCCGGGTCGATATTTTTGTGCATGGCCCGGATGCTTCTGATATCCTGGTTGATGAGCCGGTCCAGTTCCGCATCGTCACTGCCGGCCACCAGGTGGCTCATTCGCCCCCGTTCCACCAGGGTCAGCTCCCGGTCGATGAGGTCCCGCAGCGTATTGATGAAAATGGCGTAATTTGTAAATCCCAGCTGCCGCACAAACCGGACCACGGTGGCCTCACTGGTGTTCACGGCGGCGGCCAGCTGCCGGGTGGTCATGAACACGGCCTTGTCCGGGCTTAAGAGAACAAAATCCGCCAGGCGCTTGCCCTTGGCGGTCAGGGTGTCATATTTTTCATGAATGGTGGTTTGCAGGGATCCGGGTTTCTGGGTCATGGAGTTTCCATTGATTAACGGGTCATTGTCATTTGTCATTATTCCATACGGTACCACACGGTTTATCCGGATAAATATGTAACAAAAACAATCAAATTTTACAAGAACAATAAAAAAAAGATGGTTTTTGTTACACTTTTGTTGACAGGCTCGCCATGCCGTGACATAACGAAAAATAAGGAAGTGCATGACTGTCAAAAAACAAAGGCAACCGTATAAACGTGAGGAGAAAACAATGAATTTAATGGGATTGCAGGGCGGGCAGTATCAGCCGTTGTCCGAAAAACAGATTCAAACCATCCATCATGCCGCATTGACCATCCTGGAAAAAACCGGCATCACCTATGAATCGGGCCTGGATGATACCGTGGCCATGCTGGAGAAAAACGGGGCCTCTGTGGACCGGGACAAAAAACGGATTCGGTTTCCTGAAGATCTGGTCACCACCTGGGTGGAAAAAGCCCCGGAAAAGGTGATACTCTGCGGACAGAACCCCGAATATGACCTGAATCTGACCGAAGACCGGGTCCACTTAGGCACGGGCGGGGCCGCCATCAAGATCCTGGATCCGGACACCGGAGAGGTCCGTGCCACTACCCTGGATGACCTGCACAAGGTGTCCCGGCTGGTGGATCAGCTCAAGCACATCCATTTTCTGGTAAGGCCGTGCATCCCCACGGACATCGATGAAAAAGACTATGACATCAACATGTTTTACGCCTGCCTGTCCGCGTCCGGCAAGCATGTCATGTCCGGGGTGAATAACGAGGAGGGCCTTCATCAGGTCATGGAGATGGCGGCCATGATCGCGGGAGGCAAAGAAAAGCTGGCAAAACGTCCCATCATTTCCGTGATCACCTCCTTTGCCATCAGTCCGCTCAAGCTGTGCACCCAGTCCACCAAAATCATGCAGGAAGCGGTGCGGCACAAGATCCCCGTGGCCCTGTCTTCCGCGCCCATGGCCGGGTCCACCTCGCCGTTGACCATGGCCGGCACCCTGGCCCAGCTCCATGCCGAAGAACTGGCCGGCATCACCCTCTGCCAGATGACCAACCCGGGGGCGCCGCTGCTGTACGGCGGGATTCCGGGCATGGCCAACCTGGCCACCATGGGATACTGCGGCGGGGCTGTGGAGTGCGGCATGATGAATGCGGCCATCCACCAGATGTCCCGGCATATCAAAGTGCCCAACTACAACTCTTCGGGCCTGTCCGACGCCAAGGTGCCGGATGCCCAGGCCGGGTATGAAAAAGCCCTGACCTCGGTGCTGGCATCCATGGGCGGCGCCAACTACATCCATCACAGTGCGGGCATGCTGGAATCCATGCTCACTATCGCCCACGAGCAGTTTGTCATCGATGATGAGATCATCGGCAACTGCTGTAAAGTTTTGAACGGCATTGACGTGGATGAAGAGCATCTGGCCCTGGAAGTCATCGACAGTATCGGACCGGCCGGTAATTTCATGACCGCCCCCCACACCATGAAACATATCCGCAGCGAATATTTCAGCGGCAATGGTGTGACGGACCGGAAAAACCGGGACCGCTGGGAAAAGGAAGGCGCCATGGATGCCCGGCAGCGGGCTCTGGGCATTGCCAGAAAACTGCTGGCCAATAAAACCGCCTACATTCCGGCGGAGGTGGATGCGGTGATCCGGGAGAAATTCAATATTCTGGTGCCGGAACAGCATTGATGGGTTGAAGAATTATATAAAAGCATGTAAAAGTCCGGTAAATCAGATGGGCAGCATTGGGTAATCACTCCATAGGAAAACGAACATGTGCGGGATTGTGGTCTATTACGGCAATGCCCAGAATCGGTTGACCCGTATTTTGACCGGTATGTGGGCTATTATATACCGGGCACCGGACAGCACCGGTATTGGATTTATCGGCAGTGACCTGGAACCGCTGAAAATCCGGCGTGCCCTGGGGTCGGTGGAAAACCTGATCGACCGGCTCATGCGTGATCCGGTGTTCGAAGAAACCGACCTGCAGGCCGGGGCATTCATGGCAGACAATACAGACAGCCAGGCCGGTTACATCGCCCGGTTTCAGAAGCGGCTGCTGACCCATGAAGGGCTTTCTTTCCAGGAAACCGAATCGTTTCCCACCTGGTTGAAAATGACGGACCTGCAGGCCCCTGTCCAGGTTATGCCCGGAACCTGCGGGGATCCGCAGATCAGAAAAACCATTACCATTGATTCCCCCAGGGTCCTCACCGAGACAATGGACTGGCTGATCAAGGACTATGATCTGCCCATGGCGGTTGTGGAAAAACTGATCAGAAACGAACTGGCCGTTCAGGTGGATGCGGCGGAAAAATCAGGCTCCCTGGCGGTGGACCGGTCAGACCTGTTTCATGAGTTTCAGATCATTTTCAATCGGTACGCCTATGATCAAGCCCCGGTACGCCCCCGGCGGGTGGCCGGCAAACAGGGGCAGAAAAATCCGTTTGCCAGAAAACATGTCTGGCATTTTCTGCGCAATGTCCGGGTCATCCTGCCGGCCGACTATACCACAGACGGTATTGCCCATCTGTTCAGATACCTGGACGCCTGGGTTATCAACGGCCTGACCCCGGAGGCGGGAGAAAATATCCAGCAGATTTTTGAAAGTTTCTGGACCGTCCACACGGATCGGCCGGTGCGGCACTGGCAGATCCTTTATCGAATCGAGTGCACCTGCAATGTCTATGGCCTGGCAGCCGCCGCTGTCCTATCTCATTATCAGACAAAAATCTACATGTCCCGGGCCCGGGCAGTCCCGGGCGGCCCGTACCTGCCTGGGGGCCATGTCCCCGGCCCCACTCACCCGCTCCTGCTTTTGTCCATGGTTCAGCCGGTGATCGGGCAGGGCCGGTGGGCCTTGCAGTCCGCCATTTCCGTGCGCAACGCCCATCCCTTCATGGATCGTCAGGAGGTCCGGGCCGTGGTGCTCAACGGCCAGTTTGATTCAGAAGTGGAGTCCCGGGTCCACCAGTATGTCACCCAGGTGGCAAACATCCGGTTGCGTACGGACAATTCCACGGAATTGTTTGCCATGCTCTGGGGACATTATTTTGAGACCGCCTGGCAGGAAAATCAGCGGTACAGAACCATTGAAGACCAGCATCGGCTGGGACTGGAGGAATTGTCCATCTGCAGCCAGTCCATTGATTATACCATTTTCAAGACGCTGAGCAAAAAAAACATTCATGACATCGATGAAATGGCATTCATCCGGTCGGTGCAGACCATGATCCGGTCCGGCGGGCAGTTTGCCGTATCCGGTATCAGCCGGGTGTCCCCGGACCGGTTGTTTGTGGCGGCCCATCACCGGCCGGTATATATTGTCAAGCGTCGGGACACATCCGATTTCATGGTGGTCTCGGATATCAATGCCGCTTTGGGACTGTTTCCCCAGACCCTGATCCGGTCCACCCGGATGAAGCTGTTCAAGCTGATGACAGCACATTCAAAAAAATCCATGACCGTGGAATCCGATTTTTCAGGAATCGATTCCCGGCCGGAAAAAACCTGGTTCAGAAAAGCCAAACAGGAACTGCTCAAACCGTTTCTGGTGGATATCTATGCGCTGGATCAACCTGAAATTTTTGCCCGGATTCAGACCATCGCCGGTAAAGATGCAGTGATGCGGCATCTGCAAATTCAGGATTTTTCCGGCCGGATCCGGTCCGATATCCGACCCGAACAAACCTGGATTACCCCGGTCTCGTTTCAAAAAGATTTCGGCAAAACGTTTTATGAGGAGCACTTGTTTGAAATTCCGGGTCTGATGGGGGATATTCTGAACCGATATGCGGATACCGAGCAGTGTCTGCCCAGGTTCGATATCCGCCACCGCCTTCTGGAAAGGCGGTTCGGCAGCCACCTGGCAAATCTGAACCGGATCATTCTGGTGGGCACGGGATTCAGCTATATGGTGGCGGAAATTGCAGAAAAAACCATGGAGCCGTTTTTTCCCACAGTCAATCTCCTGGTGGCCGCTCCCCAGGATTTCACCGATGTGAGAACCGCCATCAATCCGGACCGGGACCTGGTCGTCATGGTCTCCTGGTCCGGCACGACTTCGGATATGATCGACTTTGCCGGGGTATTGCTCAAGCATCATGTTCTCATGGTGGGCATCACGGAAAAACCGTTTTCCGACATGGCCCTGGTGGTGAGAAAAAGTGCCGGTGTCATTCCGGTGTACAGCGGTGAAGAGGTGACGGTGGCCCCCTTGAAAAGTGCGCTGTGCATGCTGCTGACCCTGGATTTGTTCTGTTTGTCCCTCTGCCTTGCCACCCCCGGAACCCAGGCTGCCGTGATCGAACGGGTCAAAGAGATCCTTCCGGTGCCCGGTCATCTGGACGATCTGCTCAAAAATCCGGATGTGACCCGGTTCTGTAAAGAGATTGTCACTGTTTCCCCTGGCTCGGTGCTGCATTATGTTGTGGATGCGTTTCACGATGTGGGAAGTGCCAGAATCGGGGCGTTGAACCTGGAACTCAATGCCTGGACTTCTCTGGGAGCTGCGGTGGATTATTCGGAACAGGACCTGTTCCTGAACATTCCTGCGGCTGAAGACGAGTTCGTGCTGGTGCTGGCCACGAGCCGGAACCGTCTGGAGGAGGCGGTCCGGTTTATGGCGGCCCTGCATGACACCGGCCGGACATTTTTTGCGGTCACGTATCCGAACCGGGAACTGGAAGAGATCCAGCGGTTTGCCCAGCAGGTGATCCTGGTGCCCAAACTCCCGGACCATTTTCAACCGTTGTTGGATCTGTCACTCCTGTTTCTGCTGGGGTTTTATTTTGGCCAGGCCCATGGCCGGCTGTCCAATGAAATGCCCCGGAACATGGCCAAATCCGTGACCGCCGGCCGGACCCGGAACGGTAAAGACCGATCATCGTCGGATATCCTGGATGACATGGATCAAAAGCAGGACAATCTGGGATTTGGAATGTATCCGGTAGTACCCCGGTCCGGGTCCCTGTGCTGGATAACCCTGGCATCGGATCCGGTTGAAAAACGGTTTTATCAGGATCTGCTGACACTTGGGCATATTCTGAATGAACCGGATGCATTTACCGCGATGTTCTCTCTGCCTGAAAACCGATCCAGAGACACTTTGCTGGCCGGGCTGGCAGACCTGATTTTTACAAATCTGGCCGAGGACGGAGTATTGATTTTTGTTCCCATGGACAAGCAGGCGGAAGCCGGATGCATGAATCTGGCCCGACTGTGGGAACCGTTTCTGGGAATTCCCATTCAGGTGGAATTTGCCGAAAAACTCAAAGGGGTCACTTTGGGAGACAGTCTGATGGTGGTGGTGGCGTCTCAAACACCGGCAGCGGACCGGATGTCTGCGGTATTTGACCGCCCGCATAAAAACATGGTATGGATCGGCCCGGAAAACACCGTCATTTCCGAAAAGAAAAATCAGAAAGTGCTTTTACAGGAATTTTATTTAAAACACCCGGATCTGTTTTGCCGTTATGAGCAGACGTATGTGGCGTTATCCCTGTTTTTTGCAAAAATCATGTCATATAAGTTCTCCGGCCGCGCCGGCCGGTTTCTCTCGCATTTCAGGACATTGCTGCCGATCATTCAGACCCTGCTGGCGGACAGTGCCCTGCACCGCAGCATTCAGCAGATCCTTCATGAAAATCAAAGTTATAAGAAACAATTATTTCTGACCGGGATGCGGGGCAACTGCATTGCCTGGAAAATTGCATTTGCCGCAGCCAAGTCCCGGGGCATGGAAAGTGATCCATTCGGGGTTTCCGCCTATTCCCATCTGGTTCTGGTGGATTGTCAGGTGCAGGAAAAATATCAAAAACTGGAATCCCGGGCCCGTATGGTTAAAAATCATGGGGAGAAACAGGTTCAGGCATGGGAAAAGCGGTATCTGGGCGGGGCATCGGTGGATGCATTTTTATCCCGCACGCCCATGCTGTTTTCGCCGGAAGCGGTGCTGCCGTTTTATGTGGATGAGCAGTGGTATCTGCCGGTACTCAGACCGGCGTATGATACAGACAATGACTGCCTGATCATTATTGACGCCACCAGTGAGGTGAATTTTGATGCGGCGTTGGATGAACTGGCCACGTTTGGTTCCCGGTATGCGAGAATGGTGGTCATCACTCAGCAGGGATTTGCCGGAGATGCCCGGCTGGCCAATTTAAAAAAATATCCGTTGAGCCATATTGTCATGGTGCCCGGCCCATTGGATAAACATGGCGAATCCGGAACCATATCCGATTATCTGCTGCCGGTGGTCGTCAGCCTGCTGGGGGCGGCCATGAAATTTTTCAATCCCGCCGAAGCAGGGCCTGAAAAACAGCACAGACCGGATGAATAAAACAGATCGTATCCATCCGGTCTGTGCGGCGTTGCATGTAAAATAACCAAACAACTTGAAATCAACAGCAGCGGCTACAGGGCGGCCAGAGCTTCTTCCGCCACAGGTGTTTTCCTGACCTTGTGGGATGACAGCAACGCTTTTGCCTTTTCATTGGACCGGGCGAACAGGTCTGTTTTTCCTTCTTTTTCCCAGGATTCAAACCGGGATCGGTCCATGAGTTCGGGCAGCAGATGGGCTGTGCGAAAATGAGCGAACGTATGGGGATCGCTGAGAAAAATAGCATTGTCTGCGCCGGTTGACACCCGGTCAATCACATCCAGGGCCAGGGTCTGTTCATTTACGGGAATCCCTTCGGCAAAAAATTTAGCCATGGCCACCAGTTCATCGGACAGGGTGAGCATCTCCAGGCTGGAGGTGTGTCCGGATTCAATATATCCCACATCGTGGATCACATTGCACCGCGAGAGCAGGGATGTGATAATGGAGAGCATGCCTTCCGCGCCTGCCTGGGCATCGATCACTTTGGAATCCGTGGATCCGGCAAAGGACCAGATGGGAATCTGGTAGATCTCGTCTCTCATGTCGGCAAATGCCGCCTGGGTTAAGCTCCATTCCGCACATCCATAGGAAACCACCGTGTGTTTCATGTCCAGTACCGATACATTGGGGGCGAACAGAAACGGCGCACCCGGATTGGAGAGTTGATGGATCACCAGTCCCACCAGGTTTTCCGCAACGCCCTGGGCCATGGCACCGGCCAGGGTCACCGGCCCGCCGCCTCCGGCATTGCACCCTGAGGGCAGACAGATGGGAATTTCTTTTTCCGCACAGAACACCAGTTTTTCCATGACGTTTTCAGGATAAAGCAGCGGGCTGATGGCTTCGGAATAGTTGAACAGAAACGGTTTTTTGCGCAAGGTTTCTTCTCCGCCCACCACCGCGCAGGCAATGTCGTGAATCTGCCGGATATCCGTGCCGCTGTCTGCGATAAAACAGATCGGCTTATTGCTGTTGCGCACCATTTCTTCAAACACCCGCACATAGATTTCCTCGATTTCCACGTCTTCCGGATTTCCCATGGACATGGAAAAATCCATGTTGGGCAGCGCATCCACCAGGCGGGCGAAGTTGCCGGTATCGGCGAGCACGGGGCGCCGTCTTTCGCCGGTTTCCAGGTCTATGGTAAAAATCGTGTCAGACCCGGTCCCGAAAAAAAAGTTTTCCCCTTCCAAAGGCATGGCCAGGTTGCCGGTCTGATCATATATATCAAATTTTTTAGGGGCGGACATGACGGCATTGTCCACCAGTGCTTCAGGCATGGTCACCCGGTTGTCCTTGTTCAGCGTACAGCCATGATCCAGAAGCATCTCCAGAACCCCGTCATGTTCCATACGGAATCCGGTGGTGGCCAGTATTTTCAGGGCCGCATCATGAATGGCCATGGCCTGTTTTTTATTAAAGACTTTCAACCGGGGTTGAAAAGTATTCACATCTTGTAACATAAAGATTTCTCCCATTTTTGGTTTTAGGACGGTTCTGTTAATACGGTGGACCGCTGATAATCGATTCTGTTATTGATATTGCGCCATGAAGGTGTCGGAAACAGGTTCCTGCTTTTTTCCCACCACCGCATAATAGTTCAATGGTGTGCCGTCCAGGCACAGCCGGTGCTGATAGCGTTCTTTTTCAACAATTTCCATGATATCCGAGGCCACCATCTCATCGATGAGTTTTGAAAATCCGGACGGGTGATCATCCTGAAGGAATTCATCTTTGATATTGAATGCGACCCAACCGTTTTCGGAAATCAGGTTATACGCACTGGCAAAGGCTTCCGGTGGAATGTCGTCAAACCCTAAGGCCGCCACGATGGACATGCAGTTGGGATCTTTTTCAAGAATTTTTTGTTCCACCTTTTCAGGCAGATCTGTGAGATCTTCGATAAAATAGTCATCATAGATGCCGGGACGGTCCCGTAAGGTGGCTTCGACCGCCTCTTCAATAATATCCACACCGATTATGGTGTTAAAACCGATTTTTGCCAGTTCTTCTCCCACCATGCCGTTGCCGGCCCCGACATCCAGGGCCACCCGGTCCTGTGAATCAGAATCGCTGCCGTCCATGGCTTTTTCCAGAAGCCCGCACACGACCTGGGGCGACTGACAGGCCAGGGTGTCGTAGAACAGGTTTTCATAGAGACCGGGTATTTTGTAGATTTCCCCGTAATCATGGGTGAGCAGCTCTCGGGTTTCCCCTTGGTAGGTGACGATAATTTTCTCTTTACCCTGATCGGCTTTATCGACTTCTGGTAAAACAAATGAAAATTCTTTCATCTTTATTTCTCCCGTGGTTGAGATTTATGTTAATAAATTCCGACCGAATGGGTGGGGCCGGGTATGAAACCGCACCTCCAGCAGGATAAACCGGCAGAAAACCGGGTGCTGTAGATTCATGAAGGTTTCATTTTGGTATTTATGCAGTAAAATATTTTCTATTCAAAATATATTTATAAATAAATACCACTGATGAAAGGGTTTTGTCAAGTCAATGGGGTAAAAATTTTTCCGGTTAGATATTTCCGTTGGGTACTGAAATGTCGTCATCCGCGTCAATGAGATGTGGCGGCGGATTCGGAGAAGGTGCGTCCGGATCGGTCCGGGCCAGCATGTCTACTAAAAGTTCAAGCCCCCACATGAGCACGGATACATCCCTGGGATTCATTTTTTCCAGTTTTTCCATAAATCGGTGGTGGATGGGTGTTGGCGCATTTTCAAGAAAATTTCTGCCGGCCTGGGTGATTTCCACATGAACCTGGCGCCGGTCTTTGCTGATTCTCACCCGCTGAACCAGATTCCGGCGCTCCAGGCGGTCGATGATGCCGGTGACCGTGGAATTGTTGATAAAAACGATCTGAGTCAACGCGCCGATGGCAATGGGCCCGTGATCAGCGATTTCATTGAGACAGATCAGCTGAGGCAGCGTAATTTTATATTTTTCCTGCAGTTGTTTGGAATGCCGGGACATTTCCTGAATAATCTGCCGCAGCCGCATGGTTATCTGCATGCTGATTTTGTTTTCCATGGTCACTCACAGATCTGCCGTGCAAAGTTCAAGGCCGTTTCTTTCATGGACAGGGGCATATCCGACGGTGTGGTACAGTTACCGATATACCATTCGCCGGCATAATGGGTTTTGTGGGGATTCTGCATCCGTTTGAACGCGGTGAAAGCCCCTTCCGCATTGTTGTCCCTTCCACCGGCGCCGGTCATTAAAAAAGCCTGACCGCGTCCTTCCAGCAAAGAGGCATGGTCGGCTTCATGGTACCGGGTATACAGGCCGTAAGTCCGGTCTATCACCGCTTTGAGCTGAGCACTCACACCCCAGAAATACAAAGGGGAGGCAAAAAGGGTCAGATCCGCACCGGTCATTTGTTCCAGAATTGCGGGGACATCGTCTTTCTGGACACATCCCGGGGCCGTGGCGGTATTTCCTTTTTTCCGGGCACTGCCCAGCAAGGTTAAAATGTTCATTTGGTTTCTCCTGTTAGCGCTTGGTTGGGTTATTTTACGGAAACAATTAAAATTGTCAATTAAATTAAACAGGGGACATCAGCGAAAGGAATAAACTGCCGGGGTTGAAATGAAAATATAAGAGTAACCCCTGTTTTTTTTAAATTGACGTGAAACAGTATTTGGACTGAAAACCAAGGGTGTGATATATAAAATATTTTCCACGCAATGATTCAGACAAAAAGGAACGGTCATGCTGAGGATTTTCGAAGATGAGCTCATGAATCCGAAAAATTTTGTTGTGACCCTGGAACTGGTTCCCGGCCGGGAATCCAAGGGGCGGAATACGGACACGCTCAAGGGAATTGCCAGGGACGGATTTGCCGATGGCCGGATCTCCGCAGTGTCCATTACGGACAACCCCGGCGGCAATCCATCATTGAGCCCGGATGTGCTGGGATCTGAAATATTTGCCTATGGCCTGGACGTGATCGTGCATTTCACCTGCCGGGATTTGAACCGGGTGGGGATGGAAAGCCGGGCCTTGCAGCTGGCCCGCATGGGCATGAAAAACATCCTGGCACTGACCGGCGATTATTCGGGAAAAGGGTTCGGGGGACAGGGAAAACCGGTATTTGATTTTGATTCCGTGATTCTGACCGCCATGCTTCAGCAGCTCAATCACCGGCTGTATGCGGCTGGTGATCCGGACGGATTTTTCACCGGGTGCGCCATCTCTCCATTCAAGACCACGGAAGCCGAATCCCATGCCCAGTATCGCAAACTGGATAAAAAGATCATGGCCGGGGCCTCGTTTCTCATTACCCAGCTGGGGTATGATGTGGAGAAATTCAAAGAACTGATGACATATCTGAAACAGCAGAACGGCAAACCGGCGGTCATGGCTTCGGTCTATCTGTTGAGCCCCCGGTCAGCCCGGGCCATGAACCGGTGCCGGGTGCCGGGGGCCTACATCGGAGATGATCTGTACAACCGGGTGATTCAGCAATGGCAGGATCCCCGCACCGGGCTGAAATATTCCATTGACCGGGCGGCCCGCCTGGGGGTGATGCTCAAAAAGATGGGATACCGGGGCATTCACATCGGCGGTATTCACAAGAGTTTCAATACAGTGGGCCGGATTCTGGACCGCATGGAAGAGCTGGAAAAGCAGGGATGGGACCCCTCCGAGAAAGAGTTTGAATATGAAACCGGAAACGGGTTTTACCTGTACCGGTCCACGGATCCGCCAAAACCCCCTCCCCGGCCGCTGGACCGGATCAAGGAGCAGATCCGGGAACATCTGCCTTATCGGGTTCTCAAAACAGCGCACCGCCATTTTTTTGAAAAAAAACATCCCCTGGCACCGTTTTATCGGAAAGCCGCGGATGTGATGAATAAAAACCACCGGGCAAAATGGTTCAAGCTTCTGGTGGAAGATCCGGTGAAAAAACCGGTCCTGTCCTGTCAAAGCTGCGGAGACTGCGCCATCCAGCATGTGGCGTTTCTGTGTCCGGAATCCGGTTGTCCCAAGCATACCCGCAACGGGGCCTGCGGCGGGAGTCGGGACGGTTTCTGCGAGGTGTACCCGGACCGGGAATGTGTCTGGGTCCGGGCATATAAACGCCTGAATCACGTCAACAAGGCAGATACCCTGGCAAAGGATTTTGTCCCTCCCCGCATGTGGGAATTGAACAACACCTCTTCCTGGATCAATTTTCACCTGGGTAAAGACCATCAGAAGAAAAAATGACCCTTTAAAAACGAGTTATAAATGCTGGGGCGGGTTTTGAATGGTGTTTGATTTGTCCGATGTGAAACCGGTACATTGCTGCGGATGTCCGGGATTTGTCAGTTCTGTCTGTGATTCCACCATGGATCTGGCCTGGGACCTGTATGCCCGGAACCAATTTCCTGAATATGCCTGGATCCTGGCCCATGCCCAGACCCGGGCCAGAGGACGCCAGGGACGGGTCTGGGTGTCCGTGCCCGGCAGTCTGGCGGTCACACTTCGGTTGCCTGGCACGGCTGCACTGTCAGGGCCGCTGTTGTCCATGGCAATGGCCCTTCCCCTGATCCGGGCACTGAGGGAGCTTCAAGTGTCAGCCACTGTCAAATGGCCCAACGATATTCTGATTCATGACCGAAAGGCCGGGGGCATCCTCATTGAAGAAAAGAAGGGGGTTTTCATGGCTGGAATCGGTATGAATATTCAGGATGCCCCTGAAAACAGTGTGATGGAACATTTTTTTCATCTGCCGGCTGGAAGTTTGAACAGTTCTGGTGTAGAGTTACCTCTTTTTGACATATGGCAATGTTTTCTGAAAACCATTCTGGATCGGTTCTCTGCGTTGACAGCAGACCCGGCCGCCGTCGTTCGGGAAGTGAATACCGTTCTGGCATGGAAAAATGAACCGGTCGTGCTGGAACATACCAAAATTTTTGATGGTCCCGCCATTGTTCTGGGGGTGGATGACCAGGGTCGGCTTGAGGTCAGAACAAACAAAGGCATTGTTCACATCCGTTCGGGAACCGTCACCCCCAGGGTGACATGATTTATGCATCAAGGAGTATGATATGGAAGCAAAAACATTTGAACAGGTGGTGGAAGCGGTAAAGGGCAGAAAAATCCTGGTGGCCAACCGCGGGATCACGGCCCGGCGGATTATCCGTTCCATCCGGGAGGAACTCATGGCGGTGCCGGTCCTGACCGTGACCGACGTGGACAAAACCGCCCCGTTCACCTCCGGTGCGCAGGAACTGATTCTGTTAGGGGAAAATCCCCGGGCATATCTGGATATCGATCATATTTTGAAACTGGCCAAAGAGCAGGATGTGGTGGCGGTGCACCCCGGATGGGGATTTGCTTCCGAAGATGCCGGTTTTCCCAAAAAATGCGCGGAAAAAGGGATCTTGTTCATCGGTCCGCCCACCGAACCCATGACCCTTCTGGGGAACAAGGTGAAAGTCAGGGAACTGGCCCGGAAACTGAACGTGCCGGTGGTGCCCGGTTCAACAGATGCCGTGGAAGTGGCGGAAGCCAGGGAGATCGCTTTGGAGATGGGGCTGCCGGTCATGCTCAAGGCCGAGGGCGGCGGCGGGGGCCGGGGGATCTATGAAATCTATGATATGGACCAGCTGGAAACCGCGTTTTCCAAGGCGGCGGTCCTGGCCCAGGCATCCTTTGGCAATCCCAGAATCTATGTGGAAAAACTGCTCACCTCGGTGCGGCACATCGAAATCCAGGTGATCGCGGACCAGCACGGCAATGTGTTCGCCTTTGACGAACGGGACTGCACGGTCCAGCGGAACCACCAGAAACTGGTGGAGATCACCCCGTCCCCCTGGCCCAAGATGACCGAAGAACTGCGGCAACGGCTCAAGAACTATGCCAAAGCCCTGGTGGCGGCGGTGGGGTATTATTCCCTGGCCACGGTGGAGTTTCTGGTGGATGAAGACCAGAATCCCTATCTCATCGAGGTGAATACAAGGCTTCAGGTGGAGCACGGCATCACCGAATGCCGGTACGGCATCGACCTGGTGGAAGAGCAGATCGCCGTGGCGTTCGGGTCCCGCCTGCGGTTCACGGAGGAAAAAACCCGGCCCGTGGCCCATGCCCTGCAGGTGCGCATCAATTGTGAAGACCCCAGAAACGATTTTGCCCCCAATGCCGGCCATATTGTGCGGTATATCTCACCGGGGGGTCCCGGGGTCCGGCTGGATTCCTGTATTGCCGGCGGGTATGAATTTCCCTCCAACTATGATTCCGCTGCCTCGTTGCTCATCGCCCACGGGGATTCCTGGGAAAAAACCATGGCGGTGATGAACCGGGCGTTGAAGGAATATGTCATCGGCGGGCTGAAAACCACCATCCCGTTTCACCTGAAAATTGTTGCGGATCCCGTGTTCAGATCCGGTGAGTATGACACCCGGTTTGTGGAGAAAACACCGGGGCTGATGCGGTATCAGGACAGTGAGTCCGAAGCGCTTCGGCTGTCAAGGCTGATGGCGGAAATCTCCGCCATGGGCTACAATCCCCATGTTCAGCTGTCCGACTACCGGGGGGGTTCCGACAAGCGGGTGGGAGTGTTCAATCCGGTGCTGCCGGCCCTGCCCCCGCTTCCGTCGTCCGGTCCGTATCCCCGGGGCGATCGAAAGGCGTTGATCAATTATGTCCGGGATTCCGGAATCGTTCATTTTTCAGACACCACGGCCCGGGACATCACCCAGTCCAACTCCGGAAACCGGTTCCGCCTGGCCGAAGACAAACTCATGGGGCCGTATCTGGACCGGTGCGGGTTTTTCTCCCTGGAAAACGGGGGCGGAGCCCATTTTCATGTGGCCATGATGGCCAATATGACCTATCCGTTCAATGAAGCCAGAATGTGGGACCAGTTCGCGCCGTTGACACCCAAGCAGATCCTGGTGCGGTCCACCAATCTTCTGGGGTACAAACCCCAGCCAGGGAATCTGATGCAGTTCACCAGTGAATTCATCTGCGAGCACCATGACATTGTGCGGTGTTTTGATTTCCTCAATCATATCGATAATATGCGGCCCCTGGCCGAGGTGGTGATGAACTCCCGGGGCAATGTGTGGCAGCCGGCCGTGTCTTTGTCCTGGGCCCAAGGGTTTGATGTGAATCATTACATGGGGGTGGTGGAGGAAATCATCCGGCAGGCTGCGGATGTGGCCGGCGTATCCGCCCAAAAAGCCTGTTCCCTGTTTATTCTGGGCCTCAAGGACATGGCCGGCGTGTGCCCGCCCCGGTTCATTGCCGCTCTGGTGACTGCGATCCGAAAACAGTACCCGGACCTGGTGCTCCATTATCACCGCCACTGCACGGACGGCTTGTTTGTCCCGGCGGTGGGGGCGGCGGCCAAGGCCGGGGCCCATATCGTGGACACGGCCATTGGGGCTGCCGTGCGCTGGTACGGCCAGGGCGAGGTGCTGTCCACGGCCGCCTACATCGAGGAAGAACTGGGCCTGAAAGTCCGCCTGAACAAGGACATGATCCGCCACTGCAATTTTGTGCTCAAACAGATCATGCCCTGGTATGACCGGTACACGGCCCCTTATTTCCCGGGGATCGACCATGACGTGATTCACCACGGC
>CALGAJ010000228.1 GCA_937951975.1 uncultured Desulfotignum sp. | reverse complement strand
TGACCCCCACTATTTTTGGATATAGATATATCCGCCCCGGTCGTATCCGAACAGATGAAACAGATGCAGGTAGTTGGTTGAGACGGCCCGATAGAACCGGTTGAAAGATACGGTGTAAGGATACGGCTGGGATGAATCCACATCCAGGATTGTGACATCCCCGGTGCCCGGATCAAATCCCCCCACCGGGGAGATATGGGGAATGTTCAAATCCTTCACCAGGCTGCCCTGATCAAAATGGGCAATAATGATACCGTCTCCCCGTCGTTCAAACTGATCCAGTCGAAGTCGAAGTGTCCGGCAGAAATTCGCATTTCCCGCCGGATCCCGGGTGGCCTGAACGACCTCGACAGCCTGGTAGTCAATATTGAATACATCGAGGCTGGCTTTCACCACCTGGCCCAGCACCGGCAAAGGCAGTCCCCGTCGTCCCCGGTATCCGTCCGGCCCCATTCTTTCCTTCCAGTGAGCTGCCGTCACCCGGTTCAGCAGGTCCTGCTGAGTGACCGGTTTTCCGGGCCATCGGCCCTGATTTTCCAGTAAGGTGTTCACCACAGAGGCCACAGATGCCACTGAACAGGAAGATTCGTGGAACTGCTTGACATGATGGCGGTAAAGTCCGGACTTCACCGGATTGCCGTGCATGACAGGTACAATGGTTTCAGGCCGCGCCTGGTGACGGCCGAATGCACCGGTGGCAGAGAGCCTGTGAAAGAAATACCGTAAATACAATACAGTTCGCATCAGAATGAAGATCAATTTCATAATCCCTTCTTTTGTAGTCATGGGTCTGCCTGAATCAGGTCTGTCTGTCAAAGTGATTCTGAAACCATGGTTTGTCAATAGATCCGGATCGGATATTCAACCCGTTGACATTATTTGTGGTTGCAATATCCGGACAGGATAGGTAAACACAGTGACCGGCTTTTTCATGCAAATAGATGCCATTGATTTGGCCGGGCATTGAAACAGGGTTTTGACGGGGTGAATTTAAAAAGGTGATCTGTGGACAATGAATAATTCTTTTGATACGGCCGCATTTGGCGGGAATGGCTGGTCCCCCAGAATCCGGAGCCATGCTGAAGAGATCGGGGATATCTGGACCAGCTGCGGCCTGGACAGTGAGTGGAAACCATTGAAAAAAGTGCTGGTACACCGGCCGGGGCCGGAGCTTTCCGTGTCCCGGGATCAGGCGAACGCATGCCAGCTGGCGGAATCTTTGGATGTCCAAAAAGCCGGGGACGAGCATGACCGCATGGTGGAAATTTACAGGGAAAACCAGGTTGAGGTTCAGGTACTGGCGCCGGTACCACAGATGCAGATCCTGCCAAATCAATTGTACTGCGCGGATCTGGTGGCCATGACTCCCCAGGGGGCGATCCTGGCGCGGCCGGCCTCCACGGTCCGGGCCGGAGAGGAACGCTGGGTGGCCCAAACTTTAGGCGTACTGGGAATCCCTGTTCTCAAGACCTTGACAGGTACCGCTGTTTTCGAAGGCGCGGACCTGATGTGGCTGGATCCCGCCACCGCCGTCATCGGCCGGGGATTGCGCACCAATCAGGCCGCCATTGATCAGATCACTTCCCTGTTGTCGGAAATGGGCATGACCACCCTTGCGTTTGATCTTCCCTTCGGCGCCATGCACTTCATGGGCATGCTCAGGATTGTGGACAAAGACCTGGCATTTATATGGCCGCGACGGACCCCGTATGCGCTGGTCATGGCCCTGAAAGACCGGGGCTTTCAGGTGAGACCCCTGCCCAGTGAAGCCGAGGCCCTGTCCGGGATGGCATTCAATTTTGTGGTACTGGGGCCCAGAAAAATCATACTGCCCGCCGGAAATCCAAAAACCATTGCCGGATATGAAAACCAGGGGATTCACTGTATTCCGGTGCCCGTGGATGAGCTTCAGAAAGCCAATGGTGCGGTGGGGTGCATGACCGGGATTCTGCACCGGGCCATGTGAAAAATCAGGCGGTTTTTCCAGTGATTCACAAAAAACCCGCGATTATATATTGATTTTGTTGCCAACAATTTATATAGATCAGGTGACATTGAAAAAAGAACCCCATTTCTGAGGAATATTACATACGGGAGGAGCACGATGAAATCATATGCACGTTTGGTTTGCTGGGTTGTGGCTTTGATGATTATACCGGGACAGGCCCTGGTGCTGGCTGATAAAGACCCGGAGCAGCTCATGCTGCCCACCGGCACCATGACGCTTACAGCCCCGCCGGATGCGGAACGTGAACCTGCCTTGTCACCGGTGGTATTTCCTCATTCACTGCATTTCGCCTATTCCTGCAAGGACTGCCATCATGAATGGGATGGTTACAGCGAGGTGCAAAGCTGTGCCACTGCCGGATGTCATGAAAATTTGTGGGCCGCCCCTCCCGGTACCACGCCCCTGGGAGAAAAACGGATCAAATCCCTGGCCGGGGCTTATCATCAGACCTGCCGGGACTGTCATCGTGAGGAGCTGAAAGCCCAGAAGGCTGCGGGCATGACCCGGTTTTACACCGGCCCCATTGACTGTGAAGGATGTCATCCCGAGCCTCATGCCGAACCGGTCCACGACATTGAAATGATGCCGGTTCCCACAGGCAACCTGACCATTGCTCCGCCGGAAGAAGTGGATGCCAGACGGGCTGCGGTTGAATTTCCCCATGGGGCCCATTTCGACTATTCCTGCCAGCTGTGTCATCATGACTGGTACGGGGAAGGTGAGGTGGAAGGCTGCATGACCGAAGGGTGTCATGATCAGTTTGAGCCGGACCCCGCCACAAGGAACATCAAGGATCCGGCCAATGTGTACTATTATCTGGCCGCCTATCACAACACCTGTCTCCCGTGTCACCGGGAATTGCAGCAGGAACGCAAGGCCTTTGAAAACGCCGGTATCACGGATGAGGAAGAATTGCCCGCAGCCGGACCGGTTGCCTGCATTGAATGTCATTGATATATACCGGGATACATACCGGCCCCGGATTTTTCAGGCCGGGTGACGGACTGCCGGCAGAAAAAACTGCCGGCAGAATTGTCGCATCAGGATGACGGCTCCTGGCGGATTTCATGGGCTGTGCCGTCCAGGATCAGAAACAGGCGGTCTTTTTTTTCTTCCAGAAGACCGGCCAGTTTCATCAATGCCCGCTGGCCGAATTTGATGCAGTGCTCCGGGGTGTCAACATACAGGTTGTCATCCCGGGTGAACAGCTGGGACGGGTCCAGGGGCAGGGTGTCGGTGGTGTTCAATATCAGGGTCTGGTTGTCTTTCAAGTCCACCACAAACAGGGCCGTGTCTTCATAGGGGAAATACACTTTTTCCTCACATCCGTCCCGGATCTGGTACACGTGATATCCCTGATCGTCCTTGCGGATGGATTTATGAAAATAAGCGATAATTTTAGGGTGTTCAAATTTGCCGTGCTCATTATGCCAGATACCGTTTTTGTCCATCCAGAAAACCGCGTTCTCCTTGGGAACGATAATCTGTTTCATGTCAGATGTCATATCAGCGACTCCTGTTGTCATCAAGATTAATATCTGTAAATGGTCTTACCCAAAAATTCCGTGAAGAACAATAGCGAATCCACTTTTTTCTCCCCCCCGGATTTGCCGGTGACCCGGGTGTTGCCAAAGCTGGCCGCGGCCCTGGCTCATCCCGGACGGGCCGTGCTCCAGGCACCGCCCGGATCGGGAAAAACCACCCGGGTGCCTCTGGCTCTGGTGGATGCACCCTGGCTGGCCGGCAAAAAAATACTCATGCTGGAGCCCCGCCGCCTGGCGGCCCGGGCCTGTGCCCGGTTCATGGCGGGATTGTGCAAAGAAAAGGTGGGAGAAACCGTGGGATACCGGATCCGCATGGAGACCCAGGTCGGTCCTCTCACCCGCATCGAAGTGGTCACCGAGGCGATCCTGACCCGGATGATCCAGAATGATCCGGCCCTGGAAAAGGTGGGTCTGGTGATCTTTGATGAATTTCATGAGCGCCATATCCACAGCGATCTGGGCCTGGCATTGTGTCTGGAGTCCGCGGAGGTGCTGCGGCCGGATTTACGGATACTGGTCATGTCCGCGACCATGGATACCGATGCTTTGGGCGCACTTCTGGACCCGGTGGAAATGGTCACGTCAAAAGGCCGGCAGTGGCCGGTGGAAACAATTTACTCCCCACCGCCGGTCGGCCGGTCCGGTTCCGGGCCGTTCGGGTCTGTGCTGGCGGGGTGTGCGGCAGCTGTGCTCACGGCCCTGGCAAATCATGACGGAGATATCCTGGTGTTTCTGCCCGGAGCGGCGGAAATACGGCGCATGGAACAGATGCTGGCAAAAAAAACCGGTCCGAATGTGCAGGTGTTTGCCTTGTCCGGCCGGGTGTCATTTGACCGGCAGCAAGCCGCGCTGGCACCTTCTCTGCCGGATCACCGCAAAGTGGTTCTGGCCACGGCCATTGCCGAAACCTCTTTGACCATCGAAGGGGTGACGATTGTGGTGGATTCCGGTCTGATGCGGCGGCCCATGTTTTTTCCCGGTACCGGCCTGACCCGGCTTCAGACCCTGCCGGTGTCCCGGGCATCCGCAGACCAGCGCCGGGGCCGGGCCGGCCGCACCGGTCCCGGCATCTGTTTCCGCATCTGGTCTGAACATGTACACAAGGGCCTGGTGCTGTTTTCCCGGCCTGAGATCGCTGAACAGGACCTGACCGGTTTGGCCCTGGAACTGGCCCTGTGGGGCGTCCGTGATCCGGATACGTTGAAATGGCTGGACCCGCCGCCGGCCCGCGCGTTTTCCCGGGCCAGGGACCTGCTGCATCATCTGGGCTGCCTGGATGATTCGGGCAATATCACCCTTCACGGCAAAACCATTGCCGGATCCGGGATTCATCCCCGGCTGGCCCATATGATTCTGGGAGCCGACCGGTCAGGCAATGGGTTTCTGGGCTGCTGTCTGGCCGTGCTCCTGGAAGACAATCAGGATCTGCCCGGGTTCTCCCGGGATCCGGACATCCGCAGCCGTCTGGAGATACTGACTGTGTTTCAGCAAAACCGGCACATGCCGCACGGCAAATCACCCCATGATCCGGATATGTGGGTTCGCGGCATGCAATGGGAACTGAAAAAAGTGCAGTTCCCGGCAAAAAACTGGCTGGCTGCATCCCGGCGTCTGGCCCGGAAACTGAAAATCCGCGAAACCGCTATTGATCCGGAAAACGCGGGCATCACCCTGTCACTGGGTTTTCCCGAACGGGTGGCCGGCCGCCGGGGGCCGTTGTCGTATATCATGGCATCAGGCAGTGGCGCTTATTTTAACGAATCCAACACCCTGTCCATGCATGAATATATCCTGGCCGCCCATGTGGAAGGGCATCCTAAAAACGCAATGATTTATCTGGCCGCCCCTGTCCGGTTACAGGATCTGGAACAGGTGTGGACCCATGAGATAAAATTCGGCGAATCCGTGGTGTGGGATTTGGACAAGCAGGGGGTTCAGGCCGTCAGCCGGACTTTTTACGGACAAATATTGATCCGGCAGACCCCGTTGCCGGATCCGGACCCGGAAGCAGTGCAGAACGCCATGATGGACGGTATCCGGCAGATGGGGCCGGCGGTTCTGCCCTGGACCCGCAAACAGATGCAGTTCCGCCACCGGGTGTGTTTTCTCCGGGAACAGGCTGGATGCTCTCATCTGCCCGATTTGTCTGATGCCGGTTTGATGGAAACACTTCCTTCATGGCTGGGACCTTTTCTGGCCGGAATCCGTTCCGTCCGGGATCTCAAGCAGGTGGATCTGTCCGGAGCACTTGCGGCACTGTTTTCCTGGGATGACCGGCACCAGGTGGATCTGCTGGCCCCGTCCCATATCACAGTACCTTCGGGATCCCGGATCCCGTTGTCCTATACAGACGGCAGTCAGGTACTGGCCTCTCCGGTCCTGGCGGTCCGGCTTCAGGAAATGTTCGGCGAAATCCGGACCCCGGCCTTAGCCGACGGCCGGATTGCCGTGACCCTGCATCTGCTGTCACCGGCCGGCCGGCCGGTCCAGGTGACAAAAGACCTGGAAAATTTCTGGAAAAACACCTACAAAGAGGTGAAAAAAGATCTCATGGGACGATATCCCAAGCATTTCTGGCCGGATGACCCATTGACGGCCGTTCCGACCCGCCGGGCCAAACCCCGGCCGTGAATCCCTGTTGTTCCACTGCCCCCCCCCGGGAAAAAGTGACTTTAAAAACAATTGATTCCCATGATAGGGTGCACATGGTATATGTGATTGCAAAAATTGTAATTTTCAAAAAATTGAAAATAAGGAAAAACAGACAACCGGCTCCTTGGCCCCATTATACGGGAGTCGCTGTACCGGGGCAGGCGCCGGGCTTTTGAATATAAAAAACATGCAGATTTTCAATACGGTCATTCCGATATTCAGTGTGATCTTTCTGGGCTGGCTGGCCCGGCGAAAAGGATATATTCCGCCCCAGTTCATCGGACCCGCCAACCAGCTGGTGTTTTATTTCGCCATTCCCGCCATGGTATTTGCCGCCATTGCCAAAGGGTCTTTGAAAACCGATTTCAATTCAGGTCTGCTGGGATGCACCCTGGCGGCGGTGGTCCTGTCCTTCGGGCTGACCTGGGTGGCGGGCGCTGCGGCAAACATTCCCCGCCGGCGGTTCGGCACCTTTGTCCAGAGTTCGTTTCACGGCAACCTGGGGTATATCGGTCTGGCTGTGGCGTTTTATTACCTGGGCCAGGAAGGGTTTGTCAGCGCCAGTCTGCTCATCGGGTTCATCATGATTTTGCAGAATTTCCTGTCTGTGATCATTTTGCAGTTTTACAGTGACAAAGATCCGTCCCGGAACCGGGCCGGAACAGTGCTCCTCAAAATTATGGGAAATCCCGTGATCCTGTCCGCAGTGGCAGGAATCGGGTTTTCATTGACCGGGCTGTCATTGCCCATGGTGATCACCCGGACCCTGGAGATTGTTTCCGGCATGGCGTTGCCTCTGGCGCTTTTACTCATCGGGGCCACCCTGAATTTTGATCTGATGAAAGCACAGCTTAAACCGGTGCTGCCCGCTGCCGGTATTAAACTGGGAATTCTTCCCGGAATCGGGGTGGGGCTTTATTCTTTGTGGGGACTTTCTCCTGAGATTTATGTGCCCGGGCTGATTCTGCTGGCTTCCCCGTCCGCCACCATCAGTTACGTCATGGCGGTGGAAATGGATGGGGATGCCGATTTTGCCGCAACCGCCATCTCTTTGAGTACACTGTCATCAGCCTTAAGTTTTTCTTTGTGGCTTCACTTTATCTGAAGGATCTGGCGCTGCCGGGGCGGTCTCCAAAAATTTAATGCCGATTTGTTTATAAAAAACATGAATAATCCGCATCATCATCCGGTGTGACAGATAAATTTTCCTTGACATCTCCCGCTTTTCTATCCTAGTATAATAGGATTGGGGTTGACAGGCAGGTGGATTTCGCCTGCGTTGACATTTAAAATTTGTGAAGGAGATTGAAACGATGCAAAAAATGATTCGTCGCAGTATTGCTGTGTTGTGCATGCTGGCGCTGACCGGAGCTGCCGTTCTGACGCAGGCCGCTTTCGCCGCAGACCTGCCTGAAATGAACCTGAAGGTGTCCCAGGCCATGATGCCCAAGACCAGCCTGACCCATCAGCTGATCGAGGAATTTGCCGCCAGTGTGACCGAACGCACCGATGGTAAACTCACTTTCAAGATTTTCGGCCCTGAGATCGGGGACTGGACCGAGCTGGAACGAATGACCAAGCGCGGGGCCGTGGACATGCAGTTCAACGCATTCGACACCGGTCTGGATGCCCGGTGGAACTTTTTCACACTGCCCTTCATGGTGTCCAACTGGGATCAGGTCAGAAAGGTGTTCAGCAAAGGCGGTATCATCACGGAACTGGGCGAAAAATGGGCTGAAGAAAAAGGCCTGTACTATTTGGGCCCCTGGCTGAACAACCTGGCCAGTTTGGGGATGCAGGAAAAAGTGGTGACCAATGAAGCCGATGCCAAGGGTTTGAAAATCCGGGTGCCGCCCATTGATACCTACCGCTGCTTTGTGGATAAAATGGGCTTCTCTCCTGTGACCATTCCCTGGGCCGAAGCCCCGACTGCCGTGGCTACGGGCCTGGTGGACGGCTGGGTGGGTTCCGGGGCCGTGTACATGTATGACCTGTTCCGGGATGTGGCCAAAGTCATGGTCGTGACCTATGACAGCCCGGAAACCTGGCATGTCACATTCAACCTGGATAAATGGCAGAAACTGCCGGAAGAATATCAGACCATCATTACCGAGGAAGTGGAAAAAGTCATCAATAAACACCTGGATCTGGTGGAAAAAGAAGAACTGGACAACCAGGCCAAGCTGATCGAGGCCGGATGGCAGATCGTGGTTCCCACGGATGAGGAAATGGCGGCATGGAAGGAAAACTGCCTGGAATGCTGGGACAGCTATGAAGAGATTGTCGGCAAGGAAAATATCGAAAAACTGCTGGAAGAAGTCAACCAATAACCCGGTATAACTTGTTTTATGCTGCCGCCCGCAACTGGTTTCCGGGCGGCAGCGTTTTTTTTAACGGTACCTGGATGAGATTCAAAAATGACACATGATACCATGAACGCCTCAAATTCCCTTCACCGGGCCGGACTGATCCTGGTTAAGATTCAGCGGTTTTTTCTGTTTTACCTGTTTCTGGTGCTGGTGGTGGCCATGATGCTGGAGCTGCTGGTTCGTTTTTTCCTGAAACAGTCCATTTTCGGGCTGTCGGATTTCATCGGATTTGCATCGGTGTGGCTGTATGCCATCGGTGCGGCACTGGCATCTTACGACCGCACCCATATCAAGGCGGAATTCGTGAACGTGTTTGCCAGATCGTCCCGTGTCAGAAATATTTGCCGGATGGTGAGTGCGCTGGTTTCCGCGGGCATGTCCGTGATCTTCACCAAATGGAGCTGGGATCTTTGTGTCTACAGTGTGTCCATAGGTGAGGTGACCCAGGCCTATCCCGTGCCCAAGGTGATTTTCCAGTCTTCTTTTTTTGTGGGCGGCATTCTCATGGTGATCTATTTTCTGTGGGAAGCCGTGGACTGCTGGCATGATTTAAGAAATAATGCATGACCGGTTTGAACAGCTGAGCCGTCCTGCTTCAGAATATCGTAAATAGAGGAATCCCATGGAATTTGTTCTGATCGGTTTTGTCGTCTGCCTGGTGCTGATTGTCATCGGCGTGCCCGTGGCCATGGCTTTCGGGGTGCTCACGGTCATGCTGCTGTATTTTTTCGGGCAGGATGCCGGGTATCTCATCGAGGTGACCTACAAAAAGGTGGATTCGGTCATCTTGTTTGCCGTGCCGTTGTTCATTCTGTTCGGCACGCTGCTGGATGCCACGGGTCTTGCCAAGCGGCTCATTGACTTTGTGAATCTGTTGATGACCCGGTTCCGCAGTGCCCTGGGCGCGGTCACCGTGGTGACCACGGCATTGTTCAGCTCCATTTCCGGCACGGATTCGGCCGCCATCGCCTGTATCGGCACGGTCATGATTCCGCGGCTGGTGGCCAAGGGATATCACCGGGGCCATGCCACGGCCCTGGTGGCCTGTTCCGGAATTTTAGGCCAGCTGGTGCCCCCCAGCGTCCCCATGATTTTTTATGCCATTATCACCGGGTCTTCCATTTTAGGGGTGTGGTTCGCCACCCTGGGCCCGGCCATTCTCATCGTGATCATGTACTGCTTTCTCAATGCCTGGGCTGTGCGGAAAATGCCCATTGTGCCGGAAGAAAAATTTGATTCATTCGGCGAACAGATGACGCATATCACCAAAGCCGGGATCCATTGTATTCCGGTGCTGCTGCTGCCGTTTTTCATTTTCGGCTCCCTGTATTCAGGGTTGATCACACCCACGGAAGTGGCGTTGATCGGGGTGTTTTATGTGCTGGCGTTGGGATTTTACTACCGGGCGTTGACCTGGCAGGAGATCAAGATCGCCGCCATCAGCACGGCGGTCATCAGCGGGGCCGTGACCCTGATGTTCTATTTCACGGAAACCACCAGCAAGATTTTGATCCTGGAAGGGATCACCGATGAGCTGGGGGCCTGGGTGGTGGCCAATTCGCCCAACCAGGCCGTGACCCTGTTCATGCTCAATGTGATTTTGCTGCTCATGGGCATGATGATGAACGATCTGTCCGGCACGGTGTTGTCCGCAGGGCTCCTGTGGCCCATTGCCTCGGCTGCGGGCGTGGATCCCTATCATTTTGCCGCCATCACCGGGGTGAATCTCGGGCTGGGCACTGTTACGCCGCCCACAGCGCCCATGCTGTTTCTGGCGGGACGCATCGGTAACAGTTCGGCGGAAGAGTACATCAAGCCGGCCCTGGTGCTGATGATCGCCGGCATGGTGCCGGTGCTGCTGATCACCACCTACTGGCCGGATCTGTGCCTGTTCATTCCCAAAGCGCTGGGATTTATTAAATAAAAACGGTCAATCAAACTGAGATTCGAACGGGACCGGGCCTGAGTCGAGGCCCGGTCCTTATTCATTCAACCCAAGAAACTGTAAGGAAGACATTCAATGGAAACCAAATATGATGCCATTGTCATCGGCGCCGGCATCATCGGCGCCTGCACCGGATTTGAACTGGCCAAAAAAGGCCTGAAGGTGCTTAACGTGGACAAACTGCCGGAAGCGGGTCACGGCTCCACCTCAGGATCCTGCGCCATCATCCGGCTGCACTATTCCACCCCGGACGGGGTGGCCATGGCCAGGGAAGGCTATTTCTACTGGGTGGACTGGGCCAAATACCTGGGCACCGTGGACGAGACCGGGCTGGTGAAATACATCAACACCGGGTGCATGGTCATGAAAACACCGAAAAACCACAACCTGGAAAAGGTGAAGGCGGCCCTGGACGAGCTGAGTGTGCCGTACTGGGATTTTGGTCCCAAAGAGATCCGGGACCTGGTTCCCATTCTGGACACCCGGTCGTTCGGCCCGCCCACGCTGCCCAGTGACGTTAGATTCGGCACCCCCACCGGGGATGCCATAGCCGGGGCCCTGTACATCCCGGAATCCGGCCTGATATCTGATCCCAAACAGTCCACCCACAACGTGCAGCGGGCGTGTGAGGCCAAAGGCGGCAGATTTCTGTTCAATGCAAAAGTGGCGGAGATCCGCAAAAAAGACAACCAGGTCCGGGGCATCACGCTGGCGGACGGTACGGAAATCGATGCCCCGGTGGTGATCAATGTGGCCGGTCCCCATTCCTTTCAGATCAACCGCATGGCCGGGGTGGAAGACGACATGAACATCAAGACACGGGCCCTGCGCCAGGAGGTGTGTCATGTCCCGGCCCCGGAAGGGTTTGATTACAACCACCTGGGCACCATCATCTCGGACGGGGATGTGGGATGCTATTCACGGCCGGAAGTGGGCAACCACATTCTGATCGGATCCGAAGACCCGGAATGCGACACCCTGGAATATATCGAAGATCCGGACAACTATAACACCGACTTCACCGAACAATGGACCACCCAGGTGATGAGAGAGGCCCAGCGGATTCCTGAGATGCGGATCCCCAACAAACCCAGCGGTATTGTGGACCTGTACGACTGCACTGACGACTGGATTCCCATCTATGACAGATCCAGCCTCAACGGATTCTACATGGCTGTGGGCACCAGCGGCAACCAGTTCAAGAACGCCCCTGTGACGGGCGCGCTCATGGCCGAACTGGTGCAGAAAGTGGAAAACGGCCACGATCATGACAAAGACCCGGTGCATTTCACCATGAAATACACCAAGCGATCGTGCAATATCGGGTTCTATTCCCGGTTGCGCAAAATCAATCCGGATTCCAGCTTTTCCGTGATCGGGTAATCGCCGTTCAGGGTCAGGCTTGCCTTATTGTCGTTATTGCGCGCAATAACGACAATAAGGCAAGCCTGACCCTCACTTGGCTACATCCTCATAGAGATCCAGATCGGGATATAGTTTTTCAGCGCATTCCCGGCAGATACTGTGGCTGAACTGAGCATCGGAATGCTCGTGGATGTATTGTTCCATCTGCTGCCAGTAACCCTGATCGTCGCGGATCTTTTTGCAGTGCATGCAGATGGGCAGAAGTCCGCTTAACGTTTTGATCTCCTTCATGGCGGCTTCCAGGTCTTGATTTTTTTCCTTCAGACCGGTGTTGGCGGCCTGCAATTCGGCGGTGCGCCGGCCGATGGTCTCTTCCAGGCTCTGCTGGTGTTTCATGAGCCGGTGTTCCGCTTTTTTACGCAGTCTGCGCTGCCGCAGGGCCAGTACCAGAGTGATCAGGGCGGTGATGAATGTGGCACTGATCAAAGCGATGTCCCGTGTGGTTTGCTGTCGCCATTTATTGAGCAGGTTTCTTTTGTCATGCATGACCGCCACATAAAACGGAAAATTGCGTAACTGATAGGTTGAAACCATTCGGGTGTCATCCTGATGCATATGGTCTTCGGCCAAAAGTCGGCCCTGTGCATCAAAAAGCGCGAAGCCGTCGGCATTCAGGTTCAGATAGTCATCATATCCGTTGAAAAAAAACGAGGTGTCCATGATGGCGGTGAGGACCCCGGCAAACTGGTTTTGCCGGTTTTCCACCCGGCGGCTCAACAGGATCAGGTTTTGTGTATCATCGAAAAACATTGGCTTTACCGCAGATTCCAGCCAGGCGGACCGGAATTCCTCAAAACGGGTCAGGGTGACAGGCAGGTCCGATTTCAGGATCCGCCATTCCCTGTTGCCGTCGGCATGGGTGAACACGATATCCCGGATTCCGGGCAGAAAGATGACATTTTCTTTGATAACCGCCGATGTTTCCGGACTGAACCCGTCATCGATGGGGTCGTCCTGGTTTTTGATCATGGCGGCGGCGGTCAGCAGGGCGTAATCCACCGTATACAGCATGCCGGAGATGTTTTCTCCCAGTACCTGGGCCTGGGTCCTGGCTTTGATGATCCCTTCGTCGAGATGCTGGACCCGGTTTCGCAGAATGGATGCCGCGCTCAATGCCAGAAACCCGGCGGCAATTATGCATATCAGCACCAGGATCGGAATGAACATGCGGTCCCGGAAAAAATCGGCTTGTCTGTTCATCATTGGCGCGCCAGCTCCTGCATGATCTCGCGGACCAGTTCCGGATCGATTCCCAGCTGTTTGACATATCCGTCCTGGAGCGGGAGCAGGCGGTTCCGCCAGGCCGCCATCTGTTCTTTTAAAGGTTCGTACACACGTATTTTTTCTTCCAGCAATCGTTCTTTGGCCTGGCGCTGGGATGCAACAGCCAGATTCCGGGAATCGTCAATGTTGTTTTCCCAGAGATTCATGATGATCTGCTGAATATCTTCAGGCAGCCTTTTCCAGAACGCGTTGCGGATCAGCGGAATGTACTGGGGAAAATACTGGCGGTCCTCGAACACGGATGTTACCCCCATTTCCCATAAGTGAGCGCTTTTAACGGTTTCATAGGTGGTCAGCACGGCATCGACCCGGTCCTGCATAATGTGATCCGGCAGATCCGGCCAGGGAATGATCACGGGATCGCCGCCCAGTCCCTGGATTCTGAGTTTGTTGGCAAGCCCGCCGGCCACCCGGACCTTCAGCCCTTCCATGTCCTCATGCCGCCGGATCTGGCGGTGAATGCCGAACACATGGGCGTATCCCAGATCGATCCATCCGCCGGTCACCTTGACGTTCAGGGTGGATTCAATGCGTTTGTCAAGTTCCTTTCCCACGGAGCCGTCCAGGATGCGGTAAATATCTTCGGCCCTGCCGCCGTAAAACACCGGCAGCAGAAACACCCCGACATCCGGCACATACCGGGTGGCATGCCAGGTGCCCGGAACCGCCATCTCCACCATTCCCCGGCCCAAAGCCTGGATCACATCCGCATCCCTGAACAGCCGGGCACTGGGATAAAATTGCACATCAATCCGCCCGTCCAGAGCGGTTTTCAATTGCTGCGCAAACTGTCCCACGGCCCGGGTCTGAAAATGGGATGCCGTGTTTTCCACGGAAATCCGCATTAGCGGCAGCAGTTTTGGATCGGCAACCAGGTCTCTGGGGCTTGACAGAAGTAATATCAACAGAAACAGGATAACAGCAAAATGAGTCCGGGCTGATATTTGACTCAAGACAGCAAGGAATCCGCCGGATATGAACTTGCTCATTTCTCTGACCTCTTTCAATGAATCAGTCTCCTGGAACAGGGTTGTCTGAAATCGGTAAAAAAATCTGGAAAACCGGGCCGCTTCCCGCATTTGACGTCACGGTGATGCAGCCGCCCAAAGATTTTATGGTACCCAGGGCAATGGACAGTCCCAGTCCCCGGCCGACGAATTTGGTAGAGTAGAAAGGATCAAATATTTTTTCAAGGTTTTTCTCGGAAATACCCGGGCCGGTGTTCTGTATCCGGATACAGGCAAAATCGGAACCTTCAGATTGAAAATCCACTGGGTGGCGTGAGGTTTCAGGAATTTCTCCGGCAGGAACCTCACCGATACTCACATAGACGGTTCCGGGTTGTTCGCCAATGGCTTCCCTGGCATTGTTGAGCAGAATTTTCAGGACCTGTCTGATTTCGTCAGAGTTCGCCCGGATCATCGGGCCGGGTTCAGGAAAATTGGTTTCCAGCGAGATCCATGAGGGGAAATCCGGCAGCTGTCTTGAAACAGCATTCCGGCAGGTTTCTGACAGATTCAGCCGTTTTTGGGATGGATGTGTCTGCCCCAGATAGGCCAGCATGGTGGTTCCCAGTTTTGAAATGCGTTCCGCCGCCTGCATGGCCATTTTCAGATTCGAGGTGATCCCGCTGTCTTTGGGCAGTTTTTCCATGGCTATTTCCAGGTTTCCCATCACAGAAGTCAGCAGGTTGTTGTAATGATGGGCCATGGCACCAGCCATGCGGCCCAGGCTTTCTGATTTCTGAAGATGGCGGATCCGCTTTTCCGTTTGTTTGCGCTCCGTGATATCCCGGCCGAAGCAGATGAGTCGTCCGCCGTTCGAGGTCATCCAGGTGGCGGAAATTTCTATGGGAAAGATGGTGCCGTCCTTCCGGCGATGCCGGGTTTCAAAGGATTCCGATCCATGGGTGACAATCCGTTCAATCCGGGCGGCCGTGATGTCAAAAGATTCGATGGCATCCAGCTTTCCAATGGCCATTCCCACCAGTTCATTTCTCGAATATCCGGTCATCCGGCAGAACGCATCATTGACTTCGACAATGGTGCCTTGTGTGTTCAGGGCAAAGAAACCGTCAATCGTGGTTTTGTTAATGGCTTCGAGAAACTGTTGCGTCTGTTTCTCCTGTTTGATTGTCATCCAGCAGTCCTCTGTTTTATTATCCGGGAATTGATACACCAAACCCGGAAATTTGGTCTGTCATAAATTTTAATTTAACGGGGTATGGGCAGCGTTTATTTGTGACCGGTATTTTTTTCGATATCCATATCCGGTTTCCACAGAACTTCGTAGAGTTCACTGCGCCGGCTTTTCAGATTCCGGACACTGCCGATCTGGCGCAGTTCCTTGAGCAGGTCCCGGTCCAGGTCCACCATCAGGGTCATCTCGGTGTTGGGCGTGGCTTCGGCGGCAATGGCATCGTGGGGAAACGCGAAATCCGACGGGGTGAACACGGCGGACTGGGCATACTGGATGTCCATGTTCTCCACCTTGGGCAGGTTGCCCACGCTGCCGGAGATGGCCACATAGCACTCGTT
>CALGAJ010000227.1 GCA_937951975.1 uncultured Desulfotignum sp. | reverse complement strand
ACTCATTACCAATTACCGCAAATTAAACAAAGATATTATAACGCTCAGGTATGATGGTATTAACAGACCCGGTGAAAGTTACAACAAAGACATGTCCCCAAAACGGGGATATGAAATGCTCCACTATAAAATCTCGCAAGGCAGGGATGACCTGGACGCAACACTGGCGTATGTGTATAACAATCCGTTATTCAAGCCGAGCATGGTGATCCTGGTGGCTTTCAGCATGTCGGCACTGGATGCCCGCAAAATCATGAATGACCAGAAAAATGGAAAAATTGATTACCTGATCAATGTAATGGGTGTCACCTGCGGTCATAGTTCGTTTGTCAATGTAACCGGCGGATTGGATATCATCGGAAACGCAAGAATGGGGATTCAAACCGGGTTGACTGGCGTGTTGGGGCACCTTCTGGATGTGGATACCATTGCCCGGGACCTTATTGATCATAAATATGCATACATCACGGATGCCCGGATGGATATGGCTGAAATTTCAGATCCGGTAACCTGGATATACGGGAAATATGACCGGTGGGTTTCAAAAAATGAGATCATAGACATTATGAGCATCAAATCGGAAGGCATGCGGGAGGTCATTGAAATCCCCACCGGGCATAACCTCCGCTCAAGCGATGATGCCATAAAGACATTCATGCTGATCACACAATTGATCTACCGGATGCAGCATAATGAAGAGATCGATCCGGTTGCGCCGGACAGGGATAATATGGTAAAGCTGATCACCTATGAACGGGAGCGGCTTGAAAATACCGAAGAATTCAAACCGGTGGATTACTGGAAAAATTATCTTATTGGCCAAGGCAACAGTATCGGATATGATTTTTATAAAAACATCAAGCCGTTCAGGGAATTTCTGACGATTCAGAGTGAACTTATTGATCTGAAAAACGGGGAAGTGTATGCGGATATAGGATGTGGCACAGGAATCTTTATTGAAAACATGCTCTTGAACCTTGCCGGCCGGAAAAAAAATATCCAGGAAACCCGTCTTGTCCTGGTGGACCTGGTCCGGGAAGCCCTGGACAGAACCAAAGTTAAATGTGATAAGGTTTTTCAGTCATATCCGTCACTGGTTCCCGGAAAAATTGAATTCATCCAGATGAACCTGGATCCCAACAGGCTGATCCCGGTTCAAAAATTCATGGCAGACCCTTCCCTTGATTTTAATTTTTTACGAAATCGCATTGAAGGATTTAAGAACACGACCATCGATCAATTATTGAAGAAAGGATCGGCAAGGCTGTATGATATCATGAAAGGGGCGGTTCTCACCTTAGATGACAGCGCTTATTTGAAAGACAATTTCAGTGACGAGGTGTATGAAACGATCCTGGAATTCAACCGTGCGGCCAGGTTTATCAATAAAAATTTATCTGTCCATGATTTGATGGCAGGGAAATATGGTCATCAGGGCCTGATCAGAGAGGAAGATTACCTTGCTTTGAGGACGTCGGATCTGATTTTCCAGTACCTGAATTTCGGCAATAATGGTCTGGATTTAAATTTTAATTTCAGGGCCGGTTCTTTTGATAAAATTGCTGCAAGCCTTTTCATCTCCTATCTTTATAACCCGGACGACAGTGTTTGTGAGTTTTATCGGATGCTGAAACCCGGCGGCCGGTTGCTGGTTTCATCCATGAAGCCGGACAGTGACATATCCCTGATCTTCAGTGACTATGTCAACAAGGTCCGTGAATTTGACCTGTCAGATACAGACATCAAAGACCCGGAAATGAACCTGACAGCCGCCAGAGAGATGCTGAACGAAGCGGCGGGTCTTTTTGAACTGGAAGAGGATGGATATTTCAGATTCTATCAAGAAAATGAACTTGTCTCCATGTTTGAAGCTGCCGGTTTTAAAAATATCGCGGTGACATCTTCCATGGGTAACCCTGAACAGGTTGTCATTATTACCGGAGAAAAGCCTTGACCATGAAGATTACAGATGCGGTATTTCAATCATTGGCCACCTGGGGTGATTATCCGGCCTATATTGAGGTGTTGCCCGACAATTCAGCAGTTTACACGTCAGCTGAGAAATTGATGGCACGCATCAATGACACCGGTATCCTTTTAAAGGAATCTGGCATCCAAAGCAGCCATCTGGTCGCTTTTTTTTTGAAAAATTCCGTGGACTTTGTTTCTGTTTTTTTATCTGTGATGGATATCGGCGCAAAGCCGATTCCGGTGAATCTGGCATACAGAAAATTAGAACTGGATGAGATTTTTTCCAATTCAGACTCCCATGCCGTTATCGCGGAACAGGAATTTCTGCCGTTGATAGAACCGTATCTGAAAAATAAAATCGTTGTTTTAAGATCAAACGGTAAATTCAAGATACACCAGGCAATTAAAAATAAATTTGATCCGTCAGATATTGACGGCAATATCGCTTCCATCAATTACACTTATCGGGGATATGGGTATCCGCTTGGCGCAATGGTTCCCCATGGGCAATACCGGATGGGCGCTGAGGTTCTGGTCAAAGGACTGAGGCCTGAACCCGGGGAGAACATGCTGGTAGTCCTGCCGTTTTATTATATTTTTCCTCTGATCGGCTGTCTTTTTGTTCCATTGCTGTATAAGATGACTTCCGTGCTTTCACACACGGTGAATCCTCTTAAAGTCTTTGAATATATCCAAGAATACAAAATAAATATTATAACCGCCGTCCCTGAAATTTATGAGCTTCTTTATAGCTGCAGAGACGACTCTGTTGATTTATCCTCATTAAAGGCTTTTGTTTCAGGGGGAAGCCGGCTTACAAAAGAGAGTTATCAAAAAATAAAACAGGCCTTTGGTGTTGAACTGCTGCACGGATATGGACTGACTGAATTTACACCGGTCAGCAGAAATATCAGAAAACAGGCAAAAGCCGGCACAATCGGTCCTTTTTGTGATGGAATAGAATATAAGATTGCTTCAGATGGAATGGACGGTTTTGGAGAAATATTGATAAAAACGCCAAACATGACAAAATCGTATTACCGGCGAAACGAAGAAACTCAAGACACGTTTCAGGATGACTGGTTTAAAACCGGGGATATCGGCAGAATGGAGGATGGTCACCTGATTTTCCTGAAAGAAAAAAAACAGACCCGGAAACTGAAAGGGAACATGATAGATTTGCAGGAGGTGAAAAAAGCGATTCTCATGTATCCAGGGGTAAAGGATGCTATTATTGATTTTAAGGATAATACGCTGTCGGCTGGAATTATGATCGATACAGATAACGATATCAAAGGGGAATATATCAAAATTAAACAATTTTTAAGTACGATGATCGCGTCATACAAAATTCCTAAGGTAATGAACCGGATAGAGATTATTTAAAATATCATAACTATTTAAAATTCAGAGGAAAAAATCAATGCTTCAGTATAGAACCTACAATGTGGACACGACCCTGATTGACACTTTTTCCGAAATTACAGGAATTGATTCTTCTGGTATAACTGTTGACACATTGATTTTTGAAGAATTAGGACTTGATTCATTAATGGCAATAGAAATATTGGCAAAGATTGAGAAACAATTTGATATAATTATTAAAGAATCACTTCTGATCGATATTAAGACTGTCGGTGATTTTATCCAGGCAATTGAAGAACAGGTCAGTCCAAAAAATTAATTATATCGTAAAGTAATGCATAAAACATCTAAATAGAAAAATAGCATGACAAAAGATACTATAGAAAAAATATTCGAAAAAGAAATATTAGAGAATAATATTCATAGTTTAATTATAACCTCTAGGCTTGCAATGATTGCAATCCCTTTCTTCACGATTCTTGATTTCTATATGTATCCCCAATATTTGACAGTCCTTTTTTTATTAAGATTAATTATGACATTACCTTTTATTGTCGTCTTTTTCACAATAAAAAAATCCGTCTTTTTACAGAAATATATTGATAAAATCAGCATATTTTTATTTTTAGATGCCGGATTCGGTATTTCCATTATGATCCATTTGACGGATGGATATCTTTCTCCTTATTATGCCGGTCTGGTAATGGTTGTCCTGGTACTTTGTGTAACGCTAACGCTGCCATTGAAAAAGACTATTGTGATAGCCGCATTAATTTATGCGTCTTATATCGTTCCAGTTTTCATTAAAGGAGACATCACCAACATACCGTATTTTTTTAATAATAATTTTTTCCTTATCGCAATGGTTGTCTTTGCCATTTTCGGCGCATATTCAAAAGAAATTTACCAGTATAATACATTCAAGTCACGGTATGAGATCCAGAAGTCCAATGAAGAACTGAGCAAAGTCACCAAAGAACTTGAAGAGACCAATAAAAAATTACGCGAACTCGATGAGATGAAGATGCGTTTTTTTGCCAATGTGAGTCATGAGCTTCGAACGCCATTGACGTTGATCCTCGGGCCTCTTGAGCAGCTTTTGCAAGGCTGGAAAGATGTGGACCCCGCTCCCATGCTCAGGGCAATGGAGGCAAACGCCCATCGGCTCTTGAGGCAGGTAAACACTATACTGGATTTTGCCAAGGCTGATGTAGGGAAACTGACCTGTGACTATAAAAACGGAAACCTGGGTGACATTCTCTCTAAACTTGTTCAGTCAAGCATTCCGTACGCAAAACATAAAAACATAGAGATGTCTCTTTCCGGAACAAACGAGATTCCGGATACCGCCATTGATGTTGATAAGGTGGAAACCATTGCAGCCAACCTGATTTCAAATGCCCTGAAATTCACATCAGACAAAGGTAAAATAATTATTCATGCCGGCAGCGACAAAGATAAACAGATTGTCTGGTTTGAAATTCAGGATACGGGTATAGGTATTCCTGAAGACAAGTTAGACAGTATTTTTGAACGGTTTCATCAGGTGGATGACAAACATTCCCGAAAAAATGAGGGAACAGGACTGGGACTGGCAATGGTTCGGGAATTGACCGTGCTCCACGGCGGCAAAGTCGATGTACGGTCCACCATCGGCAAAGGGTCGGTTTTCCGGGTTGAGCTTCCGATGCAGCCCCGTTCACCTGAAGGTGACCGCAGAAGAAGCGTTGGACGGAGAAAAATCGACAAGATTGTGGAGGAAAGACTCGGGGTGCTGATGGGCAAAGATACCCTCAAAAACGACAGAATTGACAAAAAAACCTTGTTTGCCGACATGAGCAGAGGGAGCGATCTGGGCGACAGCATTGCCGTGAAATATACTGAGAGAAAAAAATCAGCGCCGCCAGATGCTCACAAACTTTTAGTGGTGGAGGACAACCCGGATTTAAGGGCATTCATTGTCAGCAATCTGTTTGAAACTTATCAGGTGGAGCAGGCGGAAAATGGCCGCAAGGGCCTGGATCTGGCCAGACGCATGAATCCTGATCTGATAATATCCGATGTGATGATGCCTGAGATGGACGGATATGAACTCTGCCGGGAAATCCGAAAAGACCCTTTTCTGTCTAAAGTTCCAATTATCCTGGTGACCTCTAAATCAGGGGGAGAGGCTGTTGAGGCCGGGCTTGAAATCGGGGCCACGGATTATGTTCCCAAACCCTTTGAAATGAGGGAATTAAAAGCCCGCATTGCCACTCATTTAAAAAATCGCTTCCTTGAAAAAAATATCAATGAACGGGAAACCCGATTGACCGCCATCGGACAGATGACAAGTGCCGTGGTCCATGACCTTAAGAATCCGTTGAATACGATCATGGGATTTACCCAGATCGCACAGCAGGATTCTGAAGCACTTGAAGAAAAAGAAATTTCAAAAAACTTGTCCTATGTCATGGAATCAAGTGCCCGGCTTAACCGGATGATCGCTGAAATACTGGATTTTGCAAAAGGATATGCGCCCCGGTTGAACAGTGAGGCGGTATTGCTGGTGCCTTTTTTGGAAACAACATTGACCGTCCATAAAGAACGGCTGTCACAGCTGGGGATTTCACTGATATCCGAACATACCGGTTGTGAAAATGTTCAGGTCAGTTTTGATTCAGATCAAATGCATCGGGTGATTGAAAATATTATTATGAATTCAAAAGATGCTTTTTTCAACTCAAGCCACGAGATTCCGGACAAAAAAATCCGGGTTGAAACCACATATGACAAAAGCCGGGTCATCATTCGATTTTCAGATAATGGACCGGGTATTTCAGAGGAAATCAAGACATCGATTTTTGAGCCGTTTACCACCACAGGGAAGAAAACCGGTGTGGGGCTTGGTCTTTCAACCGTCCGAAACATTGTATCGGCCCACTCAGGAACCATTTCTGTTGAAACGGACGGAAAAAAAGGCGGGGCAGTGTTTGAGTTGACATTTCCAGTGGTGCAGTCTCAAGGACAATCTTAATGAATACTGTAGGAAAAATTCTTATTGTTGACGATGACAAAATGAATCGACTTTTGTTGAATACCATTCTGTCGCGCATGTCTTATCATGTGAGCGAGGCATGTAATGGAACTGACTGCCTGAAAAAAACCGTAACATTCAGCCCGGACCTTATCCTCATGGATGTGGGAATGCCGGGAATGGATGGGATGGAAGTAACCCGCCAGTTGAAAAAAAACGATGAAACAAAAAATATTCCTGTGATGATCATATCCGCCCATGATCAATTACCTGACCGTGTCAAGGCGGTTGAAGCAGGGGCGGATGACTTCCTGCCCAAGCCGGTTGAACAGATTATTCTAAAAGCCAAGGTGAAGTCATTACTTAAACTCAAAGAATATAATGACAATATTCAAAATTATCAGAAAAAACTGGAAAAAGAAGTTGAAAAGAAAACCATCAGCCTGAAGCAGGCGCTTGATGATTTGCAGTCTGCGTCCGACAAGCTGCAATTATATTCCATAGATACCATACTGAGGCTTTCCCAGGCAGCAGAATATAAAGATTCAGAAACAGGTGAACATATCCAGCGCATTGGATTTTACATCCAGGCCATCGGCAAAGCCATGACTCTGAGCGATCAGGAGATAGAAACCTACCAGTATGCATCCCCCATGCACGATGTAGGAAAAATAGGCATCCCCGACAACATCCTGATGAAACCCGGGCCGCTCGATGATTCCGAATGGGAGATAATGAGGCAGCATACCCTTATTGGTGGAAAAATTTTAAGTGGCTCTGATTCAAGTATTCTTAAAACGGCTGAGGAAATTGCATTGACCCATCATGAGAAATGGAATGGCTCCGGCTATCCCTGTAAACTTAAAGGCCTGGAGATTCCTATGGCCGGAAGGATTACCGCCATTGCCGATGTGTTTGATGCCCTGACTTCCAAGCGTCCGTATAAAAATGCGTTTTCTGTGGAAAAAGCATTTGAAATCATGGCTGAAGAGCGTGGAAAAAGTTTTGATCCTGAACTGCTGGATGCCTTTTTTTCAATAAAAAAAGAGATCACCAGGATTCGGAACACACAAGATTTTGAACATAAAATAAATCTGGGCTTTTTTATGCCTGATTTTTTTTAAAGATCCTGAAAAACCATAAAATAATCCGATGCAGTATACATGTGAACGTTGAAAAACCAAATACCCATAAAAAAGGTGAAATTAAAATTTCCAGCGTATTTAAATTTTCTTTGTTCATTCACTTAAAAACTCATAATATCTGGTAGTTTCCATGGACCAAATTCAAATTAACGGCGACAGAAAACTGGAAGGTGAAGTCACTATTTCCGGTGCCAAAAATGCAGCGCTGCCGCTTATCGCATCCGCCATTCTGGTGGAAGGGGCCTGTGAATTTTTCAATGTACCTCATCTGATGGATATCCGAAGCATCAAGCTTCTGCTTGAAGATCTGGGAGCCCGGTGCACGTTTGACGACCATGTCATGACCGTGGATGGATCCGGGATCCACAAGATCGAGGCGGAATATGACCTGGTGCGCAAAATGCGGGCCTCCATACTGGTTCTGGGACCTCTGGTGGCCCGGTTCGGCCATGCCAAGGTGTCCATGCCCGGAGGGTGCGCCATCGGTGCCCGGCCTGTGGATATGCACCTGACCGGGCTGGAGGCACTGGGGGCCGACATCCATATCGATCATGGATATATCGAAGCCCGGGCGGACAGATTGATCGGCAGTGATATCTATTTTGACACCCCGACGGTTACGGGCACGGAAAATCTGATGATGGCGGCCACCCTGGCCAAGGGTCAGACCGTGCTCAGAAATGCCGCCCGTGAACCGGAAATCGTCTGCCTGGCAGATGCACTCAATCAAATGGGGGCCCATATTTCCGGAGCCGGATCCCCTATCGTCACCATTGACGGCGTGGACAAACTGTTGCCGGCCAAGATCACCGTGATTCCGGATCGGATTGAAACCGGCACCTTTATGGTGGCGGCAGCGGCCACAAGAGGAGATGTGCGGATCATGGGATGCAATCCCGATCATATCGGCGGAATTATCAGCAAGCTCAAAGGAACCGGGGCTCAGATCGAGACCCAGCCGGATGAGATCCGGGTCAGGGGAGGGGAGACCGTCAAAAGCGTGGATATCAAGACGCTGCCTTACCCCGGATTTCCCACGGATATGCAGGCCCAGTTCATGGCCCTGATGTGCACGGCCCAGGGCACCAGCATGATCCATGAATCCATTTTTGAAAACCGGTTCATTCATGCCAACGAACTGATACGCATGGGCGCAGACATCACCCTTTCCAAATCCAACCTCGCCATGATCAGAGGTGTGCCCGAACTTCAGGCCGCACCGGTGATGGCATCGGATTTGAGAGCCAGTGCATCGCTGGTGATCGCAGGATTGATGGCCAAAGGGTCCACGGTGATCTCCCGGGTGTATCACATGGACCGGGGATATGAAGCCATGGAGGAAAAATTTTCCGCACTGGGAGCGGATATCAAACGGATCAAATAAACTTGTCAACCTGTAGTCAAGGGTTAAGCGCATGTGAAACCGTTGTCACAACCGATCGTCCCGCCTCTGGTCCCGGTCATTCTGGCCATGATGACCGGGATAACCGCCGGCTGTGTGTCCAGTTTATCTCATCCGGTCTGGACAGTCATGATTTCAGCTGCGGCAACGCTTGTATGCTTTGTATGGGTTTCCGGTAAAAAAACGATCATTTTCAGTCTGTGTCTGGCAGCCGGTATCGGGTCGGGATATCAAAGTGCCCTGATTCATTCCCCCCTTCTTCCGCCCGGTCACATATCCAATTTCTTTAATCAGCGCGATATCGTCCTGACCGGGCAGGTGAAGTCCTTTGCCAGGCAATATCCCCATAAAACCCGGATCACTGTTGACTGCCGGACAATCCAGGGACTGCAGGACACTGGTGTTTCAAACCGGCAGAAAGCAACCGGGCGCATCTATCTGAACCTGTATGGAATGTCCGATGTCCCTATCCGCTTCAATGATCATATCCGGTTTGCCGGTCCCATCCGTCCCATCCGTAATTTCGGCAACCCAGGCGCATTTGATTATGTGACCTTTTTAAAACGCCGGGGCATTTTCGGGTCTGTTCATACCCATGTGAGCAAGATTCAAAAAATCTCAGACTCATCCTTGTCAGTCTGGAACCGGGGAATCCAGCAACTGGAAAAAACCCGGAATCAGTTTTATAAGTTTATCATGACCCGCCTGGATCACCGGGACGGGGCTCATGTTCTGGCAGCACTTATCACAGGCATCAAACATCCCATGCCCCCGGTGCTCAGAGATCAGTTTGCCAAAGCCGGCACCGCGCATCTTCTGGCGATCTCCGGATTGCATATGGGGATTCTCAGTCTGATTTTTTTCTTTTTTTTCTATCAGATTTTGTCGTTGTTTCCCAAATTGCTGGTATCGGCCAACGCCCGGAAAATCGCAGGCATTCTGACCTTGATTCCCTTGTGTCTGTATCTGATTTTTTCCGGATTTTCCCCTTCCACCCAGCGGGCGTTCATCATGATCGCTATTTTCATGATTTCATTTTTAATGGAAAAACAGACCCATCCTTTCAACACCCTGGCCGTTGCCGGCATCATCATTCTTTTTGCAGACCCGGCTGCGTTGTTTTCCATTTCATTTCAACTGTCTTTTGCCGCCGTGTTTTTCATCATTGCCGGCATGAAGGTGAAAGAAAAGTACTTGAAAATCAATCCGCCCGAACCCCTGGGATTCATGATTTCCATCAGCAGTGTGACCCTGTTGGCAGGTCTGGGGACGTTTCCTTTGATTGCCGGATATTTCAACCTGGTGTCCCTGGTTCAGATTCCGGCCAACCTGGTCCTGGTGCCGGTCATCGGCTTCATATGCCTGCCGGCCGGACTGGTGAGCCTGATGGTCTGGCCGCTGATGCCGGACCTGTCAATCTGGCTTTTAACCGGTGCGGCTCAGATGGTTGAATGGTGCTCCGTGTATGCGGTCTGGCTGACTGATCTACCTTTTGCTTGGTCATATCTGCCTGCCTGGTCCTTGTTTGATATTATCATGGCATATGTTATTTTGGGGGCTGTTTTCAGTTTATTGTATGTTCAAAAATTAATCCCGGTCATGGCCGGGATCATGGTGGTCATCATAAGTATCTACGGAACCCGGATGATGACACGGTCCGGACCGCCGGACCATATGGCGGTCACTGTACTGGATGTGGGGCAGGGCAATGCCGCATTGATCCGGACCATTGAAAACAAGGCCATTCTGGTGGACGGGGGCGGATTTTCCGGGGCCACACAATTTGATGTGGGAAGGTATGTGGTGGCGCCTTTTTTATGGCAACAGGGGATCACGGCCCTGGATGCGGTCATTCTCACCCATCCGGATTCCGATCACATGAACGGTCTGGTGTTTATTCTTGAAAATTTCCAGGTGGGCACGCTGGTTAAAAACAGGGATACCAGTTCCTACAGTGCCTTTGAACGCATCATGGCTGCGTGTCGCAAAAAAAAGATCCCGGTATTCATCCCTGATTGCCAAAAAAATCAGATGATCTGGGAAAACACCCGGTTGACATTCTTCCAATGTCAGTCATTGAATCCTGCATGGGATACCAATGACAATTCCCTGGTCTTCAAACTGAAATGGAATCAATTTTCCATGTTTTTTCCGGGAGATATCCAGACCGGACGGGAAAATCTGCTGGCAGAAAACAGTACCGGCCGACTGTCATCCAACGTTCTTTTATCGCCTCATCACGGCAGCAACACCTCATCCACCCAGGTTTTTCTTGATCAGGTGGCCCCGGAAACCGTGATCATTTCCTGCGGATTCAACAACCCGTTCCGGTTTCCCCATCCAGATGTCATCCACCGGTATCAGCAGAACGACATCCGAATTTTCAGAACAGATAAACACGGTGCCGTGACCATCACAGCCAATGGACTCGATTATTCGGTTGTTCCCTATCGTTCAGGCAATTGAAAGGAAGATAACACCCGGGCTGCTCACAAAAAATGGGGTTCAAATGCGGTGAATTCAACTGGTGGCCTTGCAGGCGATCGCCGGATCACGACGCTTGAAATATTTGATGAACGGGACAATCACTTTATTTTTGTTTCCCCCGGATACGTCATAGGTGATGCTGACGACGGGCACCCCGGTGGTGGCTTCCAGCCGGGCCGCCATGGCTTCGGTGATCAGGCCGGGACAGCAGAAGGCCGGGGTGGTCTGGACCAGAAGAGCCAGGTCCGGATGTTCCTGAAGGATATGATGGATTTTAAGGATATTGTCCATGGATTCACCCGTGTGTTCCGGCTGAATTCCGTATTGTGCCAGCACATCCTCACATGGGGAAGGTATTTTTAAATCCGATTCCTTGAGCACCGGTTCAAAATAGGGGTAATACTTTTTTTCCATGGTGTTCATGGCCACCAGCAGTGCTTTGTTGGAGATCAGACTTAAATATTTACCTTCTTTGAACCATTTTCTGAAATAGGACCCGGCAATGATTCTGACATATTTGTAATACGGGGTGGTAATCACTTCACCGCCGTGGGTCTCGATATAATGGATCAGGTCCTGGTTCATCACATCATTGTCTCTGACATACAGGTCTCCGAAAATCGCTACTTTGGGCCGGGTACCCAAATCCCGGGTCCTGATTTGACTGAACAGGGGAATGGCCTGAGCCACAGCCTGCTCTTTGGACCCGCCTGTGGCAAATGCCTGGTTGATGACGGCCAGAGCACGGGACATCATTTGATCGGTTTCACCGGGCGTGACTTCATAGGGTCTGATTTTGCATCCGATACTCCGCAGCAGTCCGCCGAACATGTAAGCAAAATACGCATTTATGGATGCTTTGTAGGAGATGTCAAACAATGACAGTTCTCCCAGATAGATCCCGGATTTTTCAAACCCGTTACCTTCCTGTTTGAGAATCTGTTGAATATGATATGGATACAGGCGGATGTTGCAGGCAATATCCGACCGGTTGAGCCACAGCACGGTATCTGCCGGATTCAGGCGGTGTTTTTTAACGGTATGAATAAACCCGGCCGCCAGTGCATTTAACGGGATACACTGGCCCGTGTTGGTAAGCAGGCTTTTTTTCAGTGTTTCAGGGGTTTCTTCCATTAACAATGCCCGGTGCCCTTCATTTTTGAACGTGGATACGATCAATTGTCCGGTCAATGCATCCCAGTTGGGGAAAATAATGGTTTTGTCTTCGGGCCGGTCAAAGAACAGCGGCGCAAAATCCAGGGGCCGGGCCGCCGGGCGCGTACTTGCCTGATAATGGTTGGTAAACGCCCGTACTGCCGCTTCAATCCTTGTTTCATATCCCACACTGGAATCATGTTCATCCAGCTCCAGTACCAGATAAGGTTTGTTGCTTTGCTCCATGATCCGCTTGAAGTAATCCACCCCGAACGCATCCGGAGAACACCTGAAAGAGGTGATATAGACCGGATACAGACCTTCGGTCAAAGCGGCGGCATAAGCGGATTCCAGGATGCGGGCCGCATATTTCCAGTGAATTTCATCCAGCAGCGGACGGATGGGAGAAAGATCCATATCCGAGGTGTCCAGCATGTCCTGGAAAAAGGTCTGGATTCCCATTTTCTCAAAAATATGGGGAATATGATGGTTCATGGTATCGGGCAGTACGGTATAGGGACGTCCCAGCAACAGCACTTTCACCCCGTTGATATCCCGGGTCCGGGTTTTGAATACCGCAGTCAGTCGTTCCTGTTCATTTTTGCGATATTCCATGGCCTTGTCCCAGGCGGTGTGGATATCAAAAAATGAGATGGGGCCCTGGGGCATCACCGGTCTCAACGCCCGGTACAGCGCCATTTTGGTGTGAAATCCAGTGTACAGATATTTGATGGTGGGCATGATCAGCCGGTTTGAATCATCGGGATCCAGGCAGGCCAGAACCGACGGCATGAACTGGGTGTAGTAGCAATGCTGGCGCCGGATTTTTTTCTGATTTGATTTTTCTTCAAAATAAAACGGCAGAAACACATGGGGCACTTTTTTCAGTAAATGCGATACATGACCGTGCAACGCCATGACCGGGGCACAAAATTCCGCTTTGGCCACGGTTTTTCCCAGTGCCACCGGGTGTTTCAATTGCCGGCTGACCACGGTTTTAATGCCCAGCAACGAAAAGAACTGTTCCCAGAACACCAGGTCTTCAAACAGATGAAGTGCGGCAGGGATTCCGATGACCGGGGCATCCGGTGCAAAGGCATTGTCTGTTACCGGCCGGGAAAGCGGTTTTCTTAATTTTTTCATGCTGTACCGGGTATTGGGAGAAACCTTTTTTTGAGTGTCATAGTCTCTGCCGCACAAAAACCCGTACGCCCGGGGCTGACCGTCCACGTCGGCAATCGTGATTTTACAATGATTGGTGCACAGCTGACACACTTCCTGGCGAACCGGAATGGATTTCTTCCATAGATCAAACCCACGGAATCCGGTGTGTTCAATATTCTGTTCACTGGCCATCAGAGCGACGCCCAGTGCACCGGTCAAATGGCAGAACTGGGAAACATGGATGGGTTTTTGCAGTTTTTGCTCAAATGCCGCCACCAGGGCCCGGTTTCGGGCAGTGGCCCCCTGAAACAGGATACAATTGCCGATATTGCCCACTGTGGCCACCTTGGTCAGATAATTGTCTCTCACCGAATGCAGCACAGATGCCAGAATCTCTTTTTGCGCAAATCCTTCGGCAAAAAAATAGTTGATGTCCCGTTCCATGAAAACCGTACACCGGTCACTGGATACCGGTGCACTGACCCCTTCGGCCAGATCGGAATATTCAGACAACGGGCACATGAGCTTTTCGGCCTGTTCTTCAATAAAACTGCCGGTGCCGGCCGCACACACGGTATTCATCACCGATGCCGTGACCCTGCCGTGTCTGAGCAGGGTAAACTTGGCATCCTGGCCGCCGATTTCGATGATGGTGTCCACATCCTTGTTCAAATTCACGGCGGCTGTGGCATGGGCCGTGATTTCATCCGGTTCAAGATCCGCACCGATCACCCGGCCGCTGATCCGGCGGCCGGACCCGGTGGTGCCGCACCCGGCGATGGTCACATTCAGCCGGTTCCGGGTGATCCAGTCATCCAGGACTTTGAAAATCGTCTGCACGGCCTGAACCGGACGGGATGCGGTTTTGGTATAGCACCCGATCACCGGGACCCGGTCTTTGGTGATCAGAATGCTTTTGGTGCTGGTGGACCCCACATCCAGGCCCAGAAAACCACCGGACAGATCCAGTTCAAACGGATCCGTATAGATTTCCACCTCCACCTTGTCCGCCACATAGGTCTCATGACAGTAAAAATCCGGATAATCCGACAAAGTCAGGGATAACGGGGGATACCGGTAATTGTCTTTTTTAACGGTCTGTGTGAAAAACGCCCGGGGAGAGTCAAACGTTTCAAGGGCCGGCATCCGGTTTGAGATCTCATCTGCCAGACACAGGGCTGCGCCCAGAGCCCCATAGATCTGTGCACAGTCATCAATGGTCAGTGTCAGGCCCAGCAGGGATTCCAGATATCTTGTAACAGACCGGTTCCGGGACACCCCGCCGCAAAAAATGATTTTTCCGGTAAAGGTTTTGCCCTTGAACAGGGTATTGGCGATATTTCTGGCCAGTCCGTGGCAGAGCCCGTCACAGATTTGTTCGATATTATACCCTTCCTGCTGGGCGTGAATCAAATCGGTTTTGGCAAACACCGCGCACCGGGTGGCGATATCAGGCCGATCCTGCCGGTTGTTCATGGCATATTCGCTGATTTCATGGGACCCCTGCAGGTTCAGTCGCCGGGCCTGCTGGTCCAGAAAACTGCCGGTACCGGCCGCGCAGGACGTGTTGTGACGGGCCCCGGTATAGTTTCCGGCCGCATCAAACAGGCTTAAGGAAAATTTTTCGCCCCCCACATGAAGCAACGCTTCAAACGAGTGGCCATAAAGAAATTTGGCGGCCCGAATCAAGGCCACCTGATCATCATACCGTTCATGGCAGAAAACAAACCCGGGGGTGGCATCCGTGACCGCCACATGGGTTACCGACGTCATCACCTCATGGGAGAGCAACCGGGTAAGGCATGCCTTGACATCTCCCTGGTGAATAGCACTGATTTTGTGAAGGATCGTTTTTTTTCCGTCAATCACTGCCATACTGACAGAAACAGAACCAACATCGATTCCCGCAATTATTTCATCCATATTATTTTTTTCAAATAAAGAATTATTCTGGCTGTTTCATTGTGTAATACAATTATAGGTATTGTTTTTTGTCTTTGGTGTCAATCCAATATTCCTGTTTTTTCTATTTCTTGTTTTTTGTGATTGATTCAGGTATAAGCCTTAAGATTATGATCAGCCGATTGATTGAAACCATTGGAAATCCTTTTTCCAGTTATATCGAATCCCTGGGTCGTCTGATCCGGTTTTTCCTTGCCGGAATCCGACAGATCCCGGTGTTGCCGTTTCAATGGAACAAGATCCTGGATCAGATCGGATTCATCGGAGCCAAATCCCTGTTTGTCATTCTTTTAACCAGCATGTTCACCGGCATGGTTTTGGGGCTTCAAGGTTACTACTCTCTGGTGACCTTTGGATCGGAAGCCGCCCTTGGATCAGCTGTGGCATTGAGCCTGATCCGGGAACTGGGACCGGTTCTCACAGCCATCATGATCACGGCCCGGGCCGGATCTGCCATGGCGGCGGAAATCGGGGTCATGCGCATGTCCGAACAGATCGATGCACTGGTCACCATGCAGATCAATCCTGTCCGGTTTATTTTCAGTCCAAGAATCGTGGCGGCACTGATCTGCTTTCCTTTGCTGACGGCTTTTTTTGATGTGGTGGGCATATTCGGTGGATTTTTGTCCGGTTCCCTGTTAATGGGAATCAATGAAACCGTTTACATGGACAAGGTGATCCAGAGTGTCAAAATGATAGATATCTGGGGCGGATTCATCAAATCATTCGTATTTGCCCTGGTGGTGGCCACCATCTGCAGTTACCGGGGATATTTCGCCCACATGAACAATCAGGGACAAACCGGTGCCAAAGGGGTTTCTCTGGCCACCACCAGTGCTGTGGTTCAATCGTGCATCTGGATTCTGATCTTTGATTATGTGATCACTTCTTTTCTGGTATAATGAGCCATGACCCAGCCTTTCATCGAATTTAAAAACGTTTATAAACGGTTCGGCAGCCTGGAGGTTCTCAAAGGTGTCAACCTGTCCATAGACAAAGGGACTGTTACCGTTGTGATCGGCAAGAGCGGTTCCGGCAAATCCGTTCTCCTAAAGCATATCGTGGGCCTGATTCAAGAAGATGAAGGAGACGTGCTGATCCAGGGCAAATCATTGAACCGGCTTTCCAGCAAACAGGCCAGGCAGTTCAAAAAAAACATGAGCTACATGTTCCAGGACAATGCATTGTTTGATTTTCTCACGGCTTTTGAAAACATTGCCCTGCCGCTGACGGAAACGACCCGGATGACGGCTGCGCAGATCCGGAAAAAAGTTCATGACCGCATGGCCCGGCTGAGCATCGAGGGCATCGACGATAAATATCCGTCAGAACTGTCCGGCGGCATGCGCAAACGGGTGGCCATGGCCCGGGCTTTGGTGACGGATCCGGAACTGATTCTGTTTGACGAACCCACCACGGGCCTGGACCCGATACGCAAAAATGATGTACACCATTTGATCCGGGAATTTCAGAAACAATTCGGATTCACCGCCGTGATCGTCAGTCATGATATCCCGGATATTTTTGATCTGGCTCAGCAGATCGCGCTGCTGGACGAAGGAAAGATCGTTTTCAAGGGAACCAGGGAGGAAATCATGGCATGTGAACATGAAACAGCGTGTGCTTTTATCAGAGGAAGGGAAGTGTTGTATGACCGATCGAAAGCGTGATTTTTATGTGGGGATTTTCGTCATTGTCACCTTTATCTGCACTGGATATCTGTTTCTGGTTGTGGGAGAATTCTCCCGGTTTTTCAAAGATCAGTATACCATCCATGGGTATTTTTCGTCGGTATCCGGACTGAAAAAAGGGGCGTCTGTGAACCTTGCAGGGGTTCGAATCGGTCATGTATCCGGCATCAGTATTGATCCGGAACATCTGGTGGCAAAGGTGACCCTGGAGATCGACCGTCATATCGAAGTATCTGAAGACAGCATCGCCTCCATTCGGACCGAAGGCATTATCGGTGAAAAATATATTGAAATTTTACCCGGAGGGTCTGATCTGATGCTTTCCCAGGGAGATGAGATTCAAAACACGGAATCCGCCCTGGATATTGAGTCTTTGATAAAAAAATTCATATTCAGCAATGATGCTTCCGGAAACTGAAAACCGTTTAACTCAGGAGACAGGTTAAATGAAAATGACATATCGCTTGATACTTTTTTGGGGAATCTGTGCCTGCATCGGTCTGGGATCACCGGCATGGTCTCAACCGTCTTCGGTCGAAAATCAGGACACAACGCAACCAGATGTAATGGAATCCGACCCATCATCCGACACTTTTTTTGAAGACGGCTTTTTTGAAGATGGCGAATCTGACGCTGCCATCACTCCTGTGGCGGATCCATTTTATTATTTTAACTATGCCATGTATGTGGTCAACGACAACCTGTATTATTATGTGCTCAAACCCGTAGCCACCGGGTATAAAACCGTGATGCCCACGCCGGTACGCAAGGGGATTCGCAATTTTTTCCATAATCTGATGTTTCCCATCCGGTTTGTAAACAATCTGCTGCAGTGGAAACTGGAACAGGCCTCAGATGAATTCGGTATTTTTCTGGTCAATTCCACTGCCGGAATTCTGGGATTCAATCAGGTGGCCCAGAAATACCTGGATATGCATACCCAGAAAGAAGACTTGGGCCAGACTCTGGGAACCTATGGAATCAAGGAAGGATTTTATCTGGTCTTACCGGTATTGGGTCCATCCACACTCCGGGACGCCATTGGCATGGCAGGGGATTATTTCGTGCTGGATCCCATCGACTATGTCTCTCCCTGGGAACTGGAACTGGGACTCGATGTCCTGGACATCATCAACCGGACATCTTTTCACATCGGTGATTATGAAAGCATGAAAAAAGCGGCACTGGATCCTTATGCAGCGATCCGGGACGCCTATATCCAGAATCGGCGGATGCAGGTCAGCCAATAACTGGAAACAGATCTTTGCGCCGGTGGGGTAAAAAATAGCGCATACGGTGCGACCGGACATGGTCAAGCTGTTTCGGATCCAGTGTGACAAAATGCAGGTGATTTTTTTCGGGCAAAGACCGGGATATCAGCTTCCCGTCTGGTCCGATCACCACAGACAGACCGGGGAATTCCAATCCAGCCCCATTATCCCCGGTCTGGTTCACTGCAGTAACAAACACCCCGTTGTCAAATGCCCGGGCCGGCAGATGCCGCATCCAGGAAGCAAATTTGTCCTCTTGAGTCCCTCGGGGAGACGCATGGGGCAAAACAATGAGATCCGCCCCCTGCAATGCCATGGCCGTGGACAGTTCCGGAAAATGGGCATCATAACAAAGCTGTATGCCAAATCTCACCTTGTCATAATCAAAAACCGGAATTTGGGTTCCGGGTGTGAAAAAAGACTGTTCATTGGGTGCGATATGAAGTTTCTGATATTTGCCGTAAGGGGTATGGGGGATGAACGCCAGATGAGACCCATACATCCGCTCATTGATCTTTTCAGCCAGACCAATCAGAATCCCTATATTCAGCTGATCAGACAGGCGGGCAAACGTTTGGATCAAATGGGAATCAATGGGTGGGACTTGTTTGGAAAACCGATCATCCGTGCCATACCCGGTAAGCGTCATTTCAGGAAAAATCACCATATCCGCGCCCTTACGGGCGGCCGTTGATATGATATCGCAACAGGTGCTCAGATTGTCTTTAAACCGGTTGCATACGCAGGTAACGATGGCCAGACAAAGGGTCACCGGTTTCATAGTTTGAAATTGGCGGAAATCTTAAATACCCGGGTGGCGGGAAGATTCAATATAGGAGAAACCCCGGTCTGGCGGGAAATCTCTTCCAAGGATTCAGCAATCTGATTCCGGGAAGGCGCGATAAAGGTGAACCAGATGTTGAATTCATGGTCCCGCATGTAATTGTGAGTGACGCCGGCATGGGTATTGACGGTCCGGGTGAACAGATCAATTTTTTCTTCTGGCACTTTGGCCGTGCAAAGGGTGGAAAAATATCCCAGCCGGTCCGGACTGAAATTCCCGCCGATACGCCGGATCACCTGTAGGTCTTTCATGGCCTGTATGCGCGAAATGAGTTCATCCTCAGAAAGATTCAGTTTTTCCGCCAGCACTTTGAAAGGCCGGGGATCAATGGGAAAATCCAGCTGAATCATGTTGAGAATGGATTTATCCGACTCGCTGATGGCAGTCATATATTAAATCCTAAGAGAATTGGGGCCGGGAGATCAGACTTTAAAATGACAAAAAACCAAACCGGACCCCAGGAGTTGTAAATAACAAAGGCCCTGTTAAATAACAGGGCCTTGAAAAACAGTTCAAATCAACCAGTGCTCGTCTTGACTTATACACATCCGGTCGGTTTGGGGAGACCGGCCATTTTACATGCACCTTTACCGGGGCCGGAGGGGAACAGCTCATAAATATGTTTGAGCTTGAACTTGGTGAGTTTGGAAAGTACCCGGACCATGGGAGCGATTCCGTTTTTCTCATAATAGTCCTGAAGCACTTTGACCAGCTGCCAGTGCTCATCTGACATTTCCTCAATCCCTTCCTGGGTTTTCACATACTCCACCCATTCTTCTGAATAGGAATTGTAATCAAGAAGGAACCCATCCTCATCTACTTCAAATGTTTTCCCATTAAATTCAATTGTTGCCATGTAAACTTTCCTCCTGTAAATTGTTTTTTTCTATCACGTTAAGACATATTCTGTCTTGGCTTCTAAGGTCAGCCTCAATAATTGAAATCTAAACATATCTCAGCGACCTGTCCTTGTCAATAAAGAATCATATTGAAACATAAAAAATTAAACGCCAACTCCTTTGAATTCAATATTCTTTCGGCGTCTGGTTAATCTCTTCCAGTGTAAACACCGGTCCGTCTTTGCACACCAGTTCCTTACCGATGTTGCAGCGCCCGCACATGCCGATACCGCACTTCATCCGGTTTTCCAGGGACATGATGATCTGGTGGGGCTGATATCCCAGTTTGGTCAATGCCGGCTGGGTGAACTTGATCATGATGGGGGGTCCGCACACTATGGCATAGGTGTCTTCATCCGCCTGGGGGGCGTTCTGTTCCACGATCTGGGGAACGAACCCGGTGTGATACTTCCAGTTCGGATCATCGGTGCCGTCCACGGTGATGTGCATGTTGATGTCATCCCGTTTTTCCCAGTCAAACAGTTCCTCCCGGTATAACAGCATGCCGGGTGAACGGGCTCCGTAGACCACGTCAATGTTCTTGAATTTTTTCCGGTTGGCCGGATCCAGCATATAGACAATGGATGAGCGCAAAGTGGTGAATGCGAATCCACCGCCGATGATGACCACATTCTTGTTTTCCAGTTTGTCCCAGGGATACCAGTTGCCCAGAGGACCTCTGATACCCATGAGATCCCCTTTCTTCATGTTGTGAAGATGGGAGGTGACCACACCGGTCCGGAATACCGTGAATTTGACAAATCCCTTTTCCACCGGAGATGAGGCAATACCGATGGGGATTTCACCCACGCCGGGGATGGACAGTTCCGCAAACTGACCGGCTTTGTATGCAAATTTTTCTTCATCCGCCGGGTTTACAAACACAAAAGTAAACGTTTTAAGTGATTTATCTTCCGTTGCCACTTCAATATCATCAATGCGAACCGGATACGGCAAATAGGGGTTTTCCATGTGAATTCTCCTTGATGTTCGCTATTTGGTTGTCTCGTAGTCATTCATCCGGTTGCACACCTCCCGGATATCGATATTCACCGGGCAGGAAGCCACACACCGGCCGCATCCCACGCACATGATTCCCTGGTCGTACTTGTCCAGAAAATACTTGAGCTTATGCATGAACCGCTGTCTGACCCGCTGGACCTTGGTGCCCCTGGGGTTGTGGCCCGAGGCGTGATGGGTGAACAGCGGGGACATGCAGGTGTCCCAGTTACGGAACCGCACCGCCGTGTTGTGCCGGGTCTCGTCCTGAATGTCGAAACACCAGCAGGTGGGACACACATAGGTGCAGGTCCCGCAGTTGATGCAGGAAAACGCCACCTCATCCCAGAACGGCGCGTCATACAGATCCAGAATGGTTTTGCCGGCCAGTTTGTCCGTATTGACATCCGCCTGGATCTGTTTTTCCGCTTCCTTTCTCAGGACATCGAAAAGCACCTGGCTTTCCTTGGGATCCGCTACGGTATCAAATCCGCAGGCTGCGGCCCATTTTTCGCCTTTTTCCGTCAATATCTTGGCCAGATATGTGTCATCCATATCCGCCATCAATACATCCAGGCCTTCTTCACTGAACGGTCCGCATCCGGCGGCCGTTGAAAAATCACACGGTCCCGGACGGGTCACGCCCAGCCCCACAAAGGTGGTGGCATCATACGCCGCACACCAGTAAGGATCTTTATAATCCGGATTGTCAAAATTCAGCTTCACCAGGTGCATGGCTTTGGCATCATACGGCCGGATACCCAGGACCACCCGGGGCATGTCATCGGTTTCCACCGGTTTCATGACATGATGATCTTGTTTTGATTCATCCAGGGTGGCGGTCAATATCTTTTCGGTCTGGGGAAACAGCACGGATTTGGCGGACATGACCGTGACAGCCGCATCCATTTTCGGTGGCGTATCCGGTGCCAGAGGCTTGATCTGGCAGCCGTTCTCATCTTCAACCGGACCGTAAACCCGAAAGGTTTGCCTGGATTGATCAATCCCCGGGGCCCAGTCTTTTTTATCAATTGTAATGAAATTCATATTCATACCCTTTTTATTTACTTGATAAAATCATCGGGATCATTGGGGCTGTACACATCCAGCGGCGGCCGTTTGTCCAGATCCAGGCCGGCTTCCCATCCAAACAGTTCCAGCGCGTCCTTGTTCAGCTTGCGGGTGAAATCCCGGACATTGATCCCCATGGGGCAGGCTTCCACACAGGCCCCGCAGTCCGTGCACCGGCCGGCGCAGTGAAAGGCCCGCAGGAAATGGAATGTGGCCACATCTGTCTCGTTCTGGCCTTTGCCCACCCACTGGGGACCGGATTCGTCCACAAAACAGGTGGGGCAGTAACACAAAGGGCAGGCATTTCTGCAGGCATAGCACCGGATGCAGTTTTCCGTGAGTTTTTCAAAATAAGCCCACCGGGCATCCGGATCCATGGCACCGATCCGGTCCACATCCTCGTAAGGCTGATCCAGGGTCTGTTCTTCCACCGGGTCGCCTGCCATGACATCATAGACCGGCGG
>CALGAJ010000226.1 GCA_937951975.1 uncultured Desulfotignum sp. | reverse complement strand
ATCTCCGGGCAAGGGCGGGGTAATGTCTGGAATACGAAAATTCAGTCCCCGATAGGTGACCGTGGGTTTATTCGGGGTTTTACGGACAAAAAAGTCCTGTTTGTACTGATACATCGGTGCATTTTTTTCTTTGGCGATCTGCTTGAGGGTGCGGATTCCCGACCGCTGGCTGACACCGGTGACCAGCGGGGTGAACGGTTTGATGATCCCGCCTTTTTCCGTTGCCAGGGCCTGGATGGTGGTGCCCAGATACTGGGTGTGTTCAATGGACAGGTTGGTGATCACGCCGACAGCAGGCTCGATGATATTGGTGGCATCGAATCGCCCCCCCATACCGGTTTCAATCACGGCCCAGTCCACCTGTTGTTCGGCAAAATAATAAAAAGCCATGGCAGTGGCAATTTCAAAGAATGTGGCAGGTCTGTCTCCAATATCCGCGGCATTGACAGCTTCGTAAGCGGCAACCACGTCCGCATCTGAAATCATCTGTCCATTGATGCAGATCCGTTCATTGAATCGGACCAGATGAGGCGATGTGTATATACCGGTTTTAAAACCGGCCGCCTGTAAGATGGATGCCATATAGGTGGCTGTGGATCCTTTGCCGTTGGTACCGGCCACATGCACACAAAGATATTTTTTTTCAGGATGGCCCAGACGTGCCAGGATATTCTGGATGGTGTCCAGTTCCAGTTTGATACCGAACCGGCCCAGCTGATAGATTTTTTCAAGGCATTTCTGGTAGGTTTCCGCCATGGTCAGCACATAAAAATCCCGGCATTCCTTGGATTGAAACGGTCTGCCGGGACAGGTTTAAATGGTTTATTTGCGTTTTCTGCGGGATTTGGAAGCTGCGATCCGCTGTCTACGCATGGCTTCGCGCATCTTACGTCTTCGGTATTGACACGGTTTTTCAAAATGTTTTTTCACTTTGAGCCGCTTGAAGAGTCCGTCATTCTGGATTTTTTTCTTCAAAATTCTCAACGCTTTTTCAACATCGTTGTCAATCACTGTGACAGTAATTTCTTTCAAAAAACATCGCCCCTTTCATGGTGGATTTAAATACGCAAAATATTCATAACCCGAATTTATACCAAACTGCGGCAATGAATGCAAGTAAAACTTAACTTGATTACAGTTTGGACAGCAATTCGTCAGTGACGTCTTTGAGCGGGGCTTCACCGGTCAACGTGATATATTTGACGGTATCATCCTTGGCTGCCAGGTTTTTAAAGTAATACGCCGCTGCCAGGGTGCCGGTGTCGGTGTCGTAGTAAATGGAATGCCGTTTGTCAATGGCGGTCTCGTCCTGGTCGTCATCTCTGGCGCTCAAAGCGCCGCCGCATACCCGGCATTTGTCTCCGTCCGGTTTGATGGCATCGATGAAAATATTGTTGGGATGATTGTTATCGTTCTCACACAGGCGCCGGCCCATGATCCGGTTTTTGGCCACCTGGCGGTCCAGAATCATTTCAATGACATAGGTGAGCTTCATGCCGGCCTCTTCCAGGGATGCATGCAGTTTTTCCGCCTGGACCTTGTTTCTGGGGAATCCGTCCAGAAGCCATCCGTCTTTGCAGTCATCTTTTTGCAGCCGGTCCAGCACCATGGGGATGGTGATCTCGTCGGGCACCAGATCGCCTTTGTCGATATAGGCTTTGGCTTTTTTTCCCAGCTCGGTACCGCCTTTGATATTTTCCCTGAAAATACCGCCGGATTCGATGTGGGCAATATTGAATTTATCCTTGAGAATGGCACCCTGGGTGCCTTTGCCGCTGCCGTTGGGTCCGAAAAATAAAATGTTCATACAAGCTCCTTTTTTTATCCATTGATTAAACATGTCATACAGACATGTATTGCATTTTAAATAACCTTTTCTACTTATAAGAGGTGTCCGGGTTTGTCAAGATAAAGCCGGTATCAATACAGGGCTTGTGGATCAAACAGTGCAAAAAAAATGGATGGATTGTCGGCATGGGGCCGGGCCGGTAAATTATTTGGATTAGAGCTTGAATGTCAAATGGGGAATTGGTATTAAAAGGCGGTTGTTATGCATGCACAAACGCAGTTAAACATATACCGGTTCGGGAAGGGGGAAATATGACGGAATTAATTGATGTCAGGGCAAGGGAAATCATCGACTCCAGGGGCAATCCCACAGTGGAGGTGGATGTGGTGCTGGCTTGTGGTGCCAGGGGCAGGGCTGCAGTGCCGTCAGGCGCCTCCACCGGCACCCGGGAGGCGCTGGAGCTGCGGGACAACATGGACAACCGGTTTCTGGGCAAAGGCGTGCTCAATGCCGTGGCCAATGTCAACGAGGTGATCGCCCCGGAAATCATCGGGTATGATGCCATGGACCAGGCCGGGCTGGACCGGACCATGATGGATATCGACGGCACGGAAAACAAATCCCGCCTGGGGGCCAATGCCATATTGGGCGTTTCCATGGCGGCGGCCAGGGCGGCGGCCCAGGCCTGTGATCTGCCGCTGTACCAGCATTTAGGCGGGATCAACGCCCGGATCATGCCGGTGCCCATGATGAACATCATCAATGGCGGGGCCCATGCCGCCAACAACCTGGATATCCAGGAGTTCATGATTCTGCCCTATGGGGCACCGTCTTTTGTGGAAGCGGTGCGCATGGGCGCGGAAACCTTTCATCATCTGAAAAAAATTCTCAAGAAAAAAGGCCTGAGCGTCGGTGTCGGAGACGAAGGGGGATTTGCGCCGGACTTAAGCTCCAATGAACAGGCCATTGAATATATTATTTCCGCCATCGAGGCGGCCGGATACCGGCCGGGCAGTGATATCGGCATCGGACTGGATGCGGCGGCGTCTGAATTCTACAAAGACGGAAAATATCATTTTCTGTCTGAAGGCAGAGATCTGTCTGCAGATGAGTTGATGGATTATTACGAAACCCTGATTGAAAAGTATCCGTTGTTTTCCATTGAAGACGGCCTGGCGGAAGGGGACTGGAACGCCTGGGAACGGATGACCGAGCGCATGGGGGACCGGATCCAGATTGTGGGGGACGACATTTTTGTCACCAACCCGGATATTTTTAAAAAAGGCATTGAATCCGGTATCGGCAATGCCATTTTAATCAAGCTCAACCAGATCGGCACGGTGACCGAGACCCTGGACACCATCCAGATGGCCAAGGATTCCGGTTACACCACCGTGATATCCCACCGGTCCGGTGAAACCGAAGACACCTTTATTGCGGATCTGGCCGTAGGGGTGAATGCCGGGCAGATCAAGACCGGCTCCATGTCCCGAAGCGACCGTGTGGCCAAATACAACCAACTGATCCGGATTGAAGAAAGACTGGGCGCCGGAGCCAGTTTCATGACCCATCTTTTTGGATAATTATTATGGCTGAAAACACCAAATATATTTTTGTCACCGGCGGAGTCCTGTCCTCTTTAGGTAAAGGACTGGCCTCCGCCGCCATCGGGATGCTGCTGGAGAGCCGGGGGCTCACGGTCACCATTCAGAAACTGGACCCGTACATCAATGTGGACCCCGGCACCATGAATCCGTTTCAGCACGGAGAGGTCTATGTCACGGATGACGGGACTGAGACCGACCTGGATTTAGGACATTATGAGCGGTTCACCCATGCCCGGCTGGGGAAAAACAACAATTTCACCACGGGAAAAATCTACCACCAGGTGATCACCAAAGAGCGCAGAGGCGAGTATCTGGGCGGCACCGTGCAGGTGATCCCTCATATCACCGATGAGATCAAACAAAGTATCTGTCTGGTGGCCCAGGATGTGGATGTGGTGATTGTGGAGATCGGCGGCACCATCGGGGACATCGAATCCCTGCCCTTTCTGGAGGCGATCCGCCAGTTCAAGGCGGATGCCGGCCCCGGCAATGTGATCTACATTCACCTGACCCTGGTGCCCTATATCAAGACCGCCTGCGAAGTCAAAACCAAACCCACCCAGCACAGTGTCAAGGAGCTGCGCAGTATCGGGATCCAGCCCGATATCCTGTTGTGCAGAACCGAGCATTACCTGTCCCAGGACATCAAGGACAAGATTGCGCTGTTCTGCAATGTGGAATCTGATGCCGTGTTCACGGCCAAGGATGTGGACTGCATCTATGAAGTGCCGCTGGTGTATAATAAGGAAGGCCTGGGCACAAAAATTCTGAAAAAACTCAATATCTGGGCCAGGAGTCCGCGGCTGGATGAATGGCGGGAGATGGTGGAAAAGCTTAAACATCCCCGGTTCAGTGTCAATATCGCCATTGTGGGCAAATATGTGGATCTCACTGAAAGCTACAAAAGCCTGAACGAGGCTTTGACCCATGGCGGGATTTCCAATGAGGCCCGGGTTGATCTCCAGTTTGTGGATTCCACCATGTTGACGGAAAAAAATGTGGCGGAAGTGCTGTCCGCAAGTGACGGGATCCTGGTCCCCGGCGGATTCGGTTCCAGAGGCATTGAAGGCAAGATTCTGGCGGCCCGGTATGCCCGGGAAAACAAAGTGCCGTATTTCGGTATCTGCCTGGGCATGCACATGGCCGTGATCGAGGTGGCCCGGCATCTGGCCGGTATGGAGGATGCCAATGGCGAGGAATTCGATCCGGACACGCCGTATCCGGTCATTTATCTGATGAAAGAATGGTTTGACGAGCAGACCGGCCAGGTGGAAAAACGGGATGAAACATCGGATAAAGGCGGTACCATGCGGCTGGGTGCGTATCCCTGCCGGCTGGTGCCCGATACCTTTGCATTTAATGCGTACAAGCAGGAAAATATTTCAGAGCGGCACCGCCATCGGTATGAATTCAACAACGCCTTTAAGGAACGTCTGGAAAAAGCCGGCCTGATCATATCCGGGACATCGCCGGATCATGAACTGGTGGAAATTGTGGAGCTGGCGGATCATCCCTGGTATCTGGGATGCCAGTTTCATCCGGAATTCAAGTCCAGGCCCATGGATCCCCATCCCTTGTTCAAGGCGTTTATCCGGGCATCCTTGAAAAACGCCAAAAAATAAATCCAAAGGAAATATTTTCATGGAAACTGCGGTGATCATCAAGAACCAGACCATCCGGCTCCAGGCCCTGCTGGACCCGGGAACCGGTAATCGCGGAGTGGTGATCACCCATCCCCATCCATTGTATGGGGGAAATATGGACAACCCGGTGGTGACCCAAACGGCATCCGCGTTTGCGCAGCAAGGATTTACCACGTTGCGGTTCAATTTCCGGGGCACCGGGGGCAGCTCCGGCATGTATGACAATGGTCAGGGAGAGCAAAGCGATGTCATTGCAGCACTTGAGTTTCTCAAAGACCAGGGCTGCGGCCCCCTTTATCTGGCAGGCTATTCCTTTGGTTCCCGGGTCAATGCATCGGTTATGGCCGGCGGTTATGAGCTTGCCGATCATATCATGATCTCTCCGCCCGTGGCTTTCATGTCTTTTGACGACATCGCGGCATTGCCGTCCACCGGCCTGGTCATCACGGGTCAAAACGATGATATCGCCCCGCCGGAAAGGATCCAAACCCAGATTGACCGCTGGGGGATTACACCGCAGTTTGAGATTATTCCCGGGTGTGATCATTTTTATGCCGGGTGCCTGGACCGGCTCCATGATCGTCTGATACATTATTTATCATGACTCAATAATGTTTTTTTAGTACAAATATGGTCATAACCCATGAGAAAACCCGGAGGGCCATGAAACGAAAAAGCATAATACCCCTATGTTTGTTTGTTTGTTTTCTAAGTGCAACCGTGTTTGCGTCTCAGGAAGAACAATTGTTTGAAACAGGGATCAATCATATGAAGCGGCATCGGTATGAAGCGGCCGTTGCCGTTTTCACCGAACTGATTGCGCTGAACCCCGGCAATCCGGATGCCTATAAAAACCGAGGCGTGGCCTACATGAAACTGTCGCAATACGATCCGGCCATCCGTGATTTTGAAAAAATAACCCAGATAACGCCGGATTTGAAAGGGCTTCACAGCAATCTGGGGGTGGCCTGGTACTACAAGGGAGAATACGAAAAAGCCATTGAAAATTATAACAAGGAGATCGCGCTTTCTCCGGACAGCCATTATACCTATTTCAACCGGGCGATCAGCTGGGCCGAACTCAGGGAATTTGACAAAAGCCTGGCGGATATCGCCCGGACTTTGGCGCTGGTGCCCGATTATTACCAGGCCTATTGCCTGAAAGGGGATCTATATATAGAACTGGGTGACACTGAGGCGGCCCGGGCCGCTTATCAAAAAGCGGTGGAAGTGGATCCTGAAATGGCTTATGCCAGAAATCAGCTGGAAAAATTAGGCCCGGTTCCGATGGTTCAAAAAACCGAAGAAACATCGTCTGAACCTGAATATGAAATCCAGACCGGGGCGTTCCAGGTCCGGGAAAATGCCCGGAACCAATTGAGTGAACTCCAGGCAAAAGGCTATGATGCCCGGATTCTTATCCTGACCCGTTCCGGCAACGTGACCTGGTATCTGGTGAGGACCGGCCGGTTTGGGGATCAGGAAACAGCGGAACAGGCCATGGCGGATTTTGTCGAAAAAACCGGCATGAAAGTCTATTTGAGACCCTGGAACCGGTTTTGAATCCCATGCCCGGCAACTGGATGGCTGTGTTTTGTGAGACCCTGACCCGGGGCAGCCGGAAAATGGGGCTGAGTCTCACCCGTGTCCAGGTGGAACAGATGGCGTGTCATGCGGCCCAGTTGGAAAAATGGAATCAGCATATCAACCTGACCGCCATCAAGGGGCCTGCCGCTCTGGCACACAGGCATTTTCTGGATGCAGTGGCCATTCAACCATATATTTGCAATGTAAACGGACAATGGATGGACATGGGGACCGGCGGCGGATTCCCGGGGCTGCCGGTGAAACTGATGAATCCGGATATCCACATGGTGCTGGTGGATGCATCTCGGAAAAAAATTCATTTTCTCAAACATGTGATCCGGATGCTGAAAATTGATGGAATCGAAGCGATCCATGGGCGGGTGGATGATTTACACCATGATCCGGGGTTTGCCGGGCAATTTGACGCAGTCTCCGCCCGGGGACTGGCCGGTCTCGACCGGCTGGCCGATCTGGCCGGCCCGCTGCTGGCACCGGAAGGAATGCTCTATGCCTTGAAAAGCCCGTCCGCCAGACAGGAAATCACGGATGACCTGGCAAAAAAATTTTTAATTCAATGGGATGATTATGAGTTGCCGGAGAGCAAAGAAGCAAGATCCCTGGTCCGGTTGACGCAAAAACAAAAAAGTTCCTGAATCGTTGAAATCCAGGAACTTTTTTCAGTCTGTCAGGTATGTCTGAAATAACACCTAAGGGTATTTTAGAGCACCGTCACATTTTTGGCAGAAGGCCCTTTCTGGCCTTCTTCGATGTCAAATGACACCCGGTCCCCTTCGTTGAGGGACTTGAAACCGCTGGAATTAATGCCGGAGTGGTGTACAAATACATCTTTTCCACCGCCTTCAACTTCGATGAAACCAAACCCTTTTGAGTCGTTAAACCATTTTACAATACCATTTGCCATGTCGGCGCTCTCCTGTAATAAAAAAATAAAAAAAATCTGTTTGCTTTGGGGTGATATCTTAAATGAGAAATAGAAAATACACCTTACCGGCGAAAACAATCCGTCAGCATTTTAATGCTGATTCGACAATTATAGTAGTCTGTCTATAAAAGTCAAGCGTTGTTTGCGTGATCCAAACAAAATTACCATTGCTTGATTATTGATTTTTGTTTTTTTTTTTCGTAAGGTACTTTTGTTACAATCCATTCCTAAAGTTAATTTAATAAAGGAGAAAACGCCTATGCCCGGAATGAGGGCCGCAACACTACGGGAGAACCCCAAGAGCGGATTCACCCTGGTGGAGTTGATGGTCGTCATGGCCCTGATCGGCATTCTGACGGGCATTGCTTTTCCCAATATCCTTGCATACCTGCCCACGTTCCGGCTTCATTCCGCGGCCCGGCAGGTCATGACCGATCTCAACTATGCCAGGGGCCGGGCCGCATCGCTGAATGAAAAATTTAAAATTGTTTTTTCTCCTGGAACTGGAAAGTACGAAGTAATGCAAAACGATCAATCGGTTGGACCGGATGAATGGTTGCTTGATAAACAAGAGACCAGCCTTGAAGAAAATGGAATTGTTGTCCTTTCTCCTGATTCATTGACATGCCAGCCGACCGGCACCATGACCAATACGACGATCAAACTGCAAAATTCAGAAGGTCAATATTTGGAGATAACAACTTCCCTTGGAGGCCGGATTAAAAAAGGAACAATAATAAATGAATAGAGCAGCGGATCAATGACAAAAAATACTTGCCAGAATGGATTTACCCTGGTGGAAGTGCTGTTTGCACTGGCCATCTTTTCCATTGGACTGCTGGCCATCATCGGTATGACCACCATGACCATCAAAAGCAATTACATGAGCAAAAATTTGACCACAGCGGTTCATCTGGCTCAGAACAAGCTGGATGAATTAAAGGCGGGGGCATATGAGGATATTGATGCCGGCAGTGAAACAGATCTGGATTCACAAGAGGAAGCCGGGGGCGGGATTTTTGACCGCAGTGTCACCGTGACAACCAGTACGGCTCCGGATTATAAGACCGTAGAAGTAATCGTCTCCTGGCCGGATCCTGAACCGCGTCAAGTGGTCATGAAGACCATCATTGCCCAATGAATAGAACCTGTTTGCCTGTCGGAGGCCCGGATATGCAAAAACACTTGAGGAAAAGAGCGCCTTCCGGATTCACTTTGGTTGAGATCCTTGTGGCTCTGGCAATAACAAGTATTCTGGTTACGGCGATTTACCGGTTTTTTATCGGTCAGCATCATGCCTACACGGTCCAGGACCAGGTAATCGAAATGGAGCAGAATGCCCGGGCCGCTATGGACATGATCCGGCGGGATCTGCGCATGGCCGGATATCATGCCATGGGGGATGACCTGATCAACAATCTGTCCGATTTTGTGCCGTCCTCATTTATTCCCACATATCCGGTCGCTGTCAATCTGGATGCAAATCCAAAAATTTCCGAAGGGTCCGGCTCTGATCCGGATGTGATTACATTTTTGGCGGTTTTGCCTACAAACAAGAACCCAACCACAATTTTCTCAGATGTCTCTGCCGGAGCAACTGAGATCTCCCTGGCCCTGAGCAATTCAGATACAGATGACCAGTACAAGGTCGGCGACTTGATTCATATTGGAAGTACTTCTGAATATGCGACTATCAGGGCTATCTCAGATAACATTCTGACCATTGACACCAATCCGGGTGATACTTCCGGCTATCAGGGAATTGTCCAAAACTATGCCGCCGGCACTCCCATTGGAGAAATTTATACGGTCAGTTACACCGTCTTCAATGATGACAACGATCCTGAATTTGAACGGCATGATCCCGGCCACCCGGTTTTGAAAAGAAAGGCGAACGACGGGGGGTTTCAGCCGGTGGCGGAAAACATCACGGACATGCAGATCCGTCACCTGGGTTCGGGTAAAATTGAAGTTTCTCTGTCTTCCAGAACTGACCGTCCGGATCATAAATTTCAGAGCAACGGCGGATATCGAACCTATACTGCCAATGCTATGGTAAAAGCTCGAAATGCTGACACTGTGGATGTCGGAACCGACTGCCCGCTTCCGGACGCACCCGCCACCGTGTCTTTGGCCGGTCTGGATGAGACCCGTCCCTGTGCAATAGACATTGAATGGAGTGAAGTCCCCGATCCGAAAGAAGGGTGTGGCGTCACGGGCTATAAAGTGTTTTATAGTACCAGTTCCAATGGTTTTTATGACGGCAGCGTGGATGTGGGCAATGTGACCGCGTATACTCTGGATGTAACCGGGCTGAATGCCTGCACCTATTATATTGCAGTGGCTGCAGTGAACAGTGCCGGAACCGGAGCGAAATCCGATCTAGAGACGATTCCTGATGTATCTTCACCGGCGGACCCCACTTGGATCACTTCGTTTCCTGCGGAAAATATCAATGGCGTGGAAAGAAAAGTGGTGCTCTCCTGGAATAAAAATACGGAATGTGATTTACAAGGGTATAATATTGAAAGAAAACTGGAGTCAGATTCCGACATCAATTATGAGCAGATCAGTGATTCAATTATTTCCAAAGAGCTGGATACTTATACAGATATTGACTTTGGCACACCTGCTGCCATTGAAGAAATTGACTGTCAAACCTATGCTTACCGTATCCGGGCAGAAGATTATTGCTCCCCCAGCGGCTGGTCCACTGAAGTGACAGCCGGGCCAACCCCACCGGCTCCTCCCACAGGGCCTGTCTTTGAAATCGATGGCGCCATTGATAAGCTTTCCTGGACCCTGTCCACGGATGATTTCAATGTTGATGTGACAGATTCGAATAGTTTGAATTATATTACCGGGTATGAGGTGTACGACGCAGCTGACGTTTTGCTGGATACCCTGAATCGAGGGACCGCTACCTGGTCCAGAGAAACTGCCTCTCAAGACATTCGTGAATATTATGTGCTTGCCACAGATACTTGTGGTCATAAAAGTGAAAAACTGAGTTTTTCTTCCATATGCATAGACACATTACCCGAGATTGCCATTACGTCTCCTTCTGAAAATGATTCGGTTTCAGGAACGGAGAAAATCAGCGGAACAGCCACTGCCGCATTAAATGACCGGACTATTACCAAAGTCCGGCTGAAAATCGACGACACTGAATGGGTCGATGTGAGCGGCACAGACCCAACAGACCCAACAGACCCATGGTCCTATGACTGGAACACCAGAGGTGAAGCGGAGAAAGACCATACCATTACCATTGGTGCGTATGACAGTAACGGGTGTTATACGCAGAAATCTGTTACTGTAACAGTATCAAATGCCGATGTGATTGTTAAAAATTTGCGGTGTAAGCTTTTTGGATGCGGTGCTGCAGATGAATACGCGTATCTTCTTGCTTATGTGTATGATGCAGGTGAATCGATAGAAAGCACTGAAGATGACAAACCGATTTCCGGCGCTGCACTCAAATCGGATATTGCCGTTGGCCCCAACTTTTATGAGCTGGTACCGACTAGTGAGTTCGGATATTACGGGGGAGATATCCCCTCTCCCTGTACAATGACAACAGATGACGGTGTAGAACCTACTACAAAAGATACAGATGGCAAAGAAGTCATTATTAAAGATATTTCTATCAAATCGCAAAACAAATTTCGTTCAGGCACGGTCACTGTCACGGTAAAGAAAGACGACCAAGAAACGACATGTTCCTGGACCTTATCGGATGGATCCTGACAATGAATAGTGACAAGATCAGACCCACAGGTGTTTTTTTCAAAACCCGGTGTTTGTTGAGCAGTCAGAAAGGTTCCGCCCTGATCATCTGCCTGCTGAGCCTGGCGGTGTTATCTGCTTTAGGTACGGCCGCTTTGATGGTGTCCGCCACCAACCAGACCATTGCCGGCAACTACCGGAAACAGTCCCAGGCATTTTTCGTGGCTGAGGCCGGGTTGCAGAAGGCCGTTGCAGAACTGAAAAACGATATGGCCTGGCGGGGAGAAGGGGCAACCGGTGTCGAGACCGGAGATATGATTATCGGCAATATCACGGCCGGATATACGGTGAACATATTTGATACCAGTACAGATGCCACGCTTCCCGGCGGGCATATCAGATTGATTTCCAAAGGGGAGTTTCAGGATTCCCGCCAGACCGTGGAATCGATCATCCGTTTTTCACCTGACCCGGACTTTAAAGCGAACTCCCCTTCTTCCGCCGTGGTGTCATCAGGCAAGAATCACGCAAAAGGAACCCATGTCATAAACGGGTATGACAATGACGGGGTAAAAAATACGGATGATATGGTGCTCACTGAACAATACCTTCCTGACGTGAACCAGGCCGCGTTAAAGATGTTCGCTGATATTACAATTCACGGTGATCTGACAGATGGGCAGGGCCTGACCAGTTTCTGGAAAGATCCGTCAACCACTCCTCCCACCCCTTATGTCATTTATGTTGATGGAAATTTGAATCTTTCGGGCAATACCCATGTGTACGGGATTTTTTTTGTGAAAGGGGAGGTGAGCATAACCGGATCTGCCAGAGTCATCGGCGTGGTCTATGCCCCCAACACCTCAGATATTACCGAGATCAAAGGGGCGGGAAAAGCAAGTGAGCAACCCATTATGGGTCAGCTGATCTGTGGATCTGGCGGGGTTCAACCGGCCGGTAACCATGGCGATATACAATTGGTCCAGGAATATGTGGATGCATTCAACAATTTCGGCGGTGCCGTCGTAAATGTCAATCCCGTCCCCGGCAGCTGGCGCCAGTATTAGGCGACCCATTGACTTTCATCCTGTTCCGTTTTAGAAAGGAATATGTTTAAAAGAAAAAGAGAGGATCCAATGAGACAGACACTCAAAATGGTATTTATTGTAGCGGTATTGGGATGTATTGCAGGGTTGGCAGGATGTACCGATATATTTTCCCGAACCCGGACGGCTGAATCCCAGACTGCGGCAGCGGCCGCACCTTCCGTGTCCGAACCGGCAGCACAATCCCAAAAAACGAATGCGGTGTATTATGATTTTGAAGATGTGCTGATTCCGGTGGAGCTGTCCGTGCTCCAGGATAAAAGCATGATCGTGTCCACCCCGGGATTCACGTCCGGTATCCTGATGCTCAGAGGACGGGTGGATCGCCGCTCTTTGATCAATTTTTTCAACAACAACATGGTCAAGGACAACTGGGCCATTGTCAGCCAGATCGCTTCACCCAACATGGCGATTCTGGTGTTTGAAAAACCGGTAAAATCCGCGGTGATTTCCATTAAAAACGAGCCGGTTTACACCTATGTGGAAGTCGGGGTGGCGGCCCGGGTGAATCAAGGTCGTCTGCCGGAGAATACCGATACCCTGCGTGAGTCGGATCTGACCCAGTGACGCTGTTAAATGGGAAACATATTCTGCTGGGTGTCACCGGCGGGATCGCTGTGTACAAATCCGTGGAACTGCTCCGGATTTTGAAAAAAGCCGGTGCACAGGTGGATGTGGCCATGACGGATGCCGCATTGCGGTTTGTGGGCAAAACCACGTTTGAGGTGCTGTCGGAAAATCCCGTGATCACGGATCTGTGGGAGGATTCCCACGGGTCGGTGGCCCATATCGATGTGGCAGCAAGGTGTGATGCGGCCGTGATCGCGCCGGCCACGGCCAACTGCATTGCCAAGCTGGCCCATGGGCTGGCTGACGATGCATTGACCACCACGTTTCTGGCAGTGACCGCCCCGGTCATGGTCTGTCCGGCCATGAACACCCATATGTATGAAAATATCCGGGTCCAGCGGAACCTGGATAGTCTGGAGCAGGACGGGATCCATATTCTGGACCCGGACACCGGGTCTCTGGCCTGTAAAACCACAGGCCCGGGCCGTCTGCCCGATCCCCGGCTCATTGCCGATCGTATTGAACACATGCTGACACCCAAAGATTTTGCCGGCAAACAGGTGCTGGTGTCGGCCGGCCCCACCCTGGAACCCATTGATCCGGTGCGGTATGTGAGCAATCATTCCTCCGGCAAAATGGGATATGCGATTGCCAGGGCCGCTGAAATGCGGGGAGCCTCCGTGACCCTGGTCACCGGTCCGGTGAGCCTGGATCCGCCGGTGGGGGTTGAAGCCATTCCCGTACAGACCTGCCATGACATGGCTGATACCATGCTCTCGAAAATGGATGATGCGGAAATCATCATCCAGGTGGCGGCAGTGGCGGATTTCCGGCCCGACCGTCAGGAATCCCTGAAAATCAAGAAACAGTCCGATCAGGACGGCATGACCCTGACCCTGGTGCAGAATCCGGACATCCTCCGGTCCATGGGGGAACGCAAGCGGCCGGACCAGTTTCTGGTGGGATTTGCCGCGGAAACCCATGATCTTTCTGCCAACGCGGTCAAGAAGATCAAAAAGAAAAATCTGGACATGATTGCCGCCAATATCGTGGGGGGGAAAGACACCGGGTTCCAGGCCGACACCAACGAAATGACCGTGTTTTTCAAGGACGGGCCCCAAACCGATATCCCGCTGATGGACAAGCCGGCCGTGGCCCAAAAGCTTTTGGATATCATTCTGGCCCGGCTTGAACAGCGGCCCTGACGCCGATCCATCATGACTTCTTCCGAATCCATACCTTCTCCGGCAACGCCCGGGGATCTTCAAGCCATCATTGATGATCTGGCCGGATATCTGCGGCACCAGAAACAGATGGGCATTGCCCGGATACCCCTGTCCGAATCCTCAATAAAAATTCTGGCCGCCTGGGGACGTCCCCGGGCATCCCGGACGCGTTTCGCGTACATGGGCCCAACATCGGCCAACGTGGTGCTGGTGGACGGAACCGGTCAGTTTTTCAAGGGCGAAGCCGGTGCCCTGCTCAAAAAAATCCTGGCAGCCATGAAACTGGGTGAAGACACCGTCTGTATCTGTAATGTCCCGGATGCGGAACAGGTGTTTGCTTTTCTGCAATCGATTCAGCCGGTTGTGGTGATCGCATTGGGCGACCCGGCCGCCCGGATTGTGACCGGCATACAGAAGCCGGTGGCAGCCATCCGGGGAAAGTTTTTCAATATCCGGGGGTTTTCCGTAATGCCCACGTTTCACCCGGTTCAACTGCTCAAAGATCCGTCCCTGAAGCGCCCGGTGTGGGAAGACATGCAGCAGGTCATGCAGATCAATGGTGTTTTATCATGATGCTTGATCGGTTCATCGATATCCTGACTGCGGAAAAAGGATATTCCCTCCATACCTGCCGGGCCTACAGGTCGGATATTCTGGATTTTCTGCAATTTGTCGCTGACAAGTCTGATGATCCGGATTCATCGGTTGATGTGCAGACCTGTTTTGAAGCACACGCAGCCCGGGTGGACAGACAGACCCTGAAACAATACCTGGCCGCCCAGGTCCGGGCCGGAAAACAAAAAAGGACCCTGTCCCGGCGGCTGTCCGCGTTAAAAGCGTTTTTTGATTTTCTGGTGAGAGAAAAACAGATGCCGGCCAATCCGGCGGACGGGATTCCGTTTCCCAAACCGGGCCGGCCCATTCCCCGGGTGTTGACCGTGGATGACGTGTTCCGGCTCCTGGATTCCATCAAAACCGATACCTGGCTGGAAAAGCGCAACCATGCCATGTTTGAGACTTTTTATTCCACGGGCATGCGCATTTCCGAACTTCATGGATTGAACATGGATCACATTGACTTTCACAACCAAGTGATTAGAGTGTCCGGAAAAGGCGGCAAACAGCGGATTGTGCCGGTGGGACGCCGGGCGTTGACGGCAGTGAGAACGTATCGGAACACGGTGTCAGTGGATTTGAAGCCTGTGTTTCTGAACAAGGATTTCGGGCGGCTGTCCACCCGGTCCATCCGGCGGATTCTGGATCATATCGTGAACCAGTGCGGCCTGCACGTGCCCGTATCCCCTCATGTGCTGCGCCATTGCTTTGCCACACACATGCTGGATTCCGGGGCGGATTTGCGGGGGATTCAGGAAATTTTAGGCCATGCCAGTCTGTCCACCACCCAGGTGTACACCCATGTGAGCATGGACCATTTGATGCAGGTGTACGACAACGCGCACCCAAGGAGTTGATACAGCAACATGAGCAAGGACACATTTCACGGAACCACCATACTGGCACTGCGGTCCGGTGCCGCCGTGGTCATGGCCGGAGACGGCCAGGTGACCCTGGGCAGTATCGTGACCAAGCACCGGGCCAGAAAAGTCCGTAAAATTTATCATGATAAAATCATCATCGGGTTTGCCGGTGCCACGGCAGATGCCCTGACCCTGTCGGAAAAACTGGAGGAAAAACTGGAGCGTTACAACGGCAACCTGACCCGGTCCTGTGTGGAACTGGCCAGGGAATGGCGCACGGACAAATATCTGCGGCGCCTGGAAGCCATGATGCTTGCCGCGGATCTTGCCAACACCTATCTGCTGTCGGGCAACGGGGACGTGATCGAGCCGGATCAGGGCGTGATCAGTATCGGTTCCGGCAGCCCGGCAGCCCAGTCCGCGGCCGTCGCATTGATGGAAAACACAGACCTGCCCGCCCGGCAGATCGTTGAAAAAGCCATGAAGATCGCCGGAGATCTGTGCATTTATACCAATCATGAGGTCACCATTGAAGAACTCAACTGATACCGGGAATGGATTCATGAAAGATTTAAAACCCAGGGAAATCGTCACTGAACTGGACAAATATATCATCGGCCAGAAAGATGCCAAAAAATCCGTGGCTATCGCCCTTCGCAACCGCTGGCGCCGCCGCCATGTGGAGCCGGATCTCCAGGATGAGATTGCACCGAAAAATATCATACTCATCGGTCCCACCGGGGTGGGAAAAACCGAGATTGCCCGGCGTCTGGCCAATCTCACGGACTCGCCTTTTTACAAGGTGGAGGCCTCTAAATTCACGGAAGTGGGGTATGTGGGCCGGGATGTGGAATCCATGATCCGGGATCTGGTGGAACTGACCGTGAACAATCTCAGGGCCAGACAGCAGGATGCGGTCCAGGAAAAAGCGGCAAAGATGGCGGAAGAACGGGTACTGGATATTCTGCTCCCGCCTGCGCCCAAAACAGCGGCCCGCCCAGACACCGGCACCCTCAAGCTGGCCGGCTCGTCCGAGGACACGCCGGATACCGGGGCCGGCACCAGAGAAAAACTGAGAACCATGCTCAAGGCCGGAAAACTGGACTCCCGGCAGGTGGATCTGGATGTGCCGGATCAATCTTCTCCCATGGTGGAGATTTTTTCCAACACCGGGATCGAGGAGATGGGCATCAATGTCAAGGACATGCTGGGCAATTTCATGCCCAAATCCACCAAACGCAGAAAAGTCAGCGTCAAAGAAGCCCTCAAGCTTCTGACCCAGGAAGAAGCGGCCCATCTGGTGGACATGGAACGGGTCAAATCCGATGCCGTGGACATGGTGGAGCAGTCGGGCATCATTTTTATCGATGAGATCGACAAGATTGCGGGAAAAGAAAAAAGCCAGGGGCCGGAGGTGTCCAAGGAAGGGGTGCAGCGGGACCTGCTGCCCATTGTGGAAGGCAGTTCCGTGCCCACCAAATACGGGATCGTGAAAACCGATCATATTCTGTTCATCGCTTCGGGTGCGTTTCATGTGTCCAAGCCCTCAGACCTGATTCCCGAACTCCAGGGCCGGTTCCCCATCCGGGTGGAACTGACGTCTCTGGGGGCCCAGGAATTTGTCCGGATCCTGACGGAACCCAAAAACGCGCTGATACTTCAGTATATGGCATTGCTGCGTACCGAAGGGGTGGATATCACGTTCACTCAGGATGCCGTGGAAAAGATCGCCGCCATTGCCGTGGAAGTGAATGCGACCACGGAAAACATCGGTGCCCGGCGCCTGCACACGCTCATGGAAAAAATGCTGGAGGAGATCCTGTTTGCGGCCCCGGATGTGGATGAACCGAAAATCACGATCGATGCGGCGTTTGTGGAGGCCCAGCTCATGGGCATTGTGGAGAATCAGGATTTGAGCAGGTATATCTTATGAGTACTTCAGCGGTTGCGGACCGGAATGTCGCCGATATCCTGGTGGAAGCATTGCCCTATATTCAGCAGTTTTCCACCAAAACCATTGTCATCAAGTATGGGGGCCATGCCATGGTGGATGACAAGCTCAAGCGCGATTTTGCCAATGACATCACTTTGCTGAAATACATCGGTATCAACCCGGTGGTGGTGCACGGGGGCGGCCCCCAGATCAGCAAGGTGCTTTCCGCCATGGGGATCACTTCCACCTTTATCCGGGGCATGCGCTACACCGATGATGCCACCATGGATGTGGTGGAAATGGTGCTGGGCGGCAAGGTGAACAAGGATATCGTGGCCCGGATCAACCAGGAAGGGGGCAGGGCCGTGGGCCTGACCGGCAAGGACGGGAGCCTGATCCTGGCGGAAAAAATGAAGATCTATGTGCAGGATGACCGGGAAAAACCGCCCGAGATCATCGATCCCGGCATGGTGGGAGATGTGGTGTCCGTGAATCCGGAGATCATTCATACGTTGACCGCCAGAAGGTTTATTCCTATCATCGCGCCGGTGGGCGTGGGAAAAAACGGGGAGACCTACAATATCAACGCGGATGTGGTGGCATCCCGGATTGCCGCGTCTCTGGAAGCCGAGCGCCTGATTCTGCTCACGGATGTGGACGGGGTTCTGGATGCGGACAGTCAGCTGATCTCCTCCATCGATGACCGGCGGATCGGGCGGATGATCGGGAACAAAGAAATCAAGGGCGGCATGATTCCCAAAGTGGAGTGTGCATTGACTGCGCTGAAGCGCGGGGTGAAAAAAACCCACATCATCAACGGTAAAATTCCCCATGCCGTGCTCCTGGAACTGTTCACCGACTCCGGTATCGGCACCCAGGTATTTGTGAATGGACCTGCTTAACATCTAACACTTTCATACAAAAGGAAAACTTATGGATACCCGGGAAAAAACCGATACATTTGTCTGCAAGACCTACGCCCGCCAGGGAAAGGCGTTTGTCAGCGGCAGCGGCATGTACCTGACCGATGAAGACGGCCAGGTGTATACCGATTTTCTGGCCGGCATTGCCGTGTGCAGCCTGGGCCACTGTCATCCGCAAGTGACCGCGGCCATCCGGGAACAGGCCGGGCGGCTGGTGCATGTGTCCAATCTGTTTTATACCCGGCCCCAGGCCGATCTGGCCCAGGCCCTGGTGGAGAACAGTTTTGCCGATCAGGTGTTTTTCGGCAATTCCGGGGCCGAGGCCAATGAGGCCGCCATCAAGCTGGCCCGGCGCTATTTTCAACGCAGCAACGACACCAACCGGTTTCAGATCATCACCATGACCCAGTCGTTTCACGGCCGGACCATGGCGACCTTGACCGCCACGGGCCAGGATAAGATCAAACAGGGATTTTATCCGCTGCTGCCCGGATTCATCCATGTGCCGTTCAATGATATCGATGCCCTGAAATCTGCCATGGACGACACGGTATGTGCAGTGATGATGGAGCCGGTCCAGGGGGAGGGCGGGGTGATTCCGGCGGATCCCGACTATCTGGCACAGGTGAAACAATTGTGCGATCACACCGGCACCCTGCTGATTTTTGACGAGATCCAGTCCGGCATGGGCCGGTGCGGCACCTTGTTTGCCCACCAGGGGTATGATGGCGTGACGCCGGACATCATGACCCTTGCCAAAGCGCTGGGCAACGGGGTTCCCATCGGAGCCATGCTGGCCACGGCAGAGGCGGCCAAAGGATTTGAACCGGGCAGTCACGGGTCCACTTTCGGGGGCACGCCCCTGGCCACGGCTGCCGGGCTCAAAACCCTGGAACTGATTTCAGACCCTGCGTTTCTGGCCCGGGTCCGGGAAAAAGGCCGTTATTTCAAGGCACGGCTGACCGAACTTCAGGCACGTCATTCCCGGATCACAGCGGTGCGGGGCCGGGGCCTGCTGCTGGGAATGGATGTGGGAGAAGGTGCCGGAGATGTGGCAGCCGGGTGTTTTGAAAAAAGGTTTATCATTAACGCCATTCAGGATAAAGTGTTACGGTTTGCGCCGCCGTTGATTGTGGAAAACACCGATATTGACCGGCTGATATCCGTGCTGGACAGCCTGTTATAAACAGTGAAGGAGATGTTTGGTTTGAAAAAAGACCTGTTGTCATTGCTGGACCTGGAAAAAACGGATTTTGAACAATTGTTTGACCGGGCATTGCAGCTCAAGGCACGCTACGCCAAAGGCATTCCCGACCGAATACTGACCGGAAAGACCCTGGGCCTGATTTTTGACAAAAAATCCACCCGGACCCGGATCGCCTTTGAAACCGCCATGATACAACTGGGGGGACACCCCATCTACATGAGCACCCAGGATACCCAGATTTCCAGAAACGAGCCGGCTGCGGACACGGCCCGGGTGCTGTCCCGGTATATCGACTGCCTGGCCATGCGGACCTTTGACCATGCCCTGGTGGAAGAGTTTGCCGCCGCCTCGACCATTCCGGTGATCAACGCATTGACCGATTCGTTTCATCCCTGTCAGATTTTAAGTGATATCATGACTATCATCGAGCATAAGGGCGGATTTCACAAACAGAAGATCGCCTGGGTGGGAGACGGCAACAATGTGGCCAACTCCTGGGTGAATGCGGCCGGCGTCCTGGGCCTGAACCTGGTGGTGGCCTGCCCGGAAGGTCATATGGTCCGCCCGGAAATCATTGAAGCTGCCGGTGCCGATGCCATGGATCATATCCGGTTCACCACGGATCCCAAAGAAGCGGTGAAAAATGCGGATGTGGTGTATACGGATGTCTGGGCCAGCATGGGTGAGGAGGATGAACTGGAAAAACGGCTGGCCGCATTTGAGGGGTTTCAGGTGAACAAGGCCCTTTTGTCCCATGCATCCCCGGATGTGCTGGTGATGCACTGTCTGCCGGCCCACCGGGGAGAAGAGATTGCGGAAGATGTGCTGGAGGCCCCCGGAGCGGCATTCTGGGACCAGGCGGAAAACAAGCGGCATATGCACAAAGCCATTCTGGAAACATTGATTCTCAGGAACAAAACCGATGAGCGATAAATTGTGGGGGGGACGGTTTTCAGAAGATACCGATACCCTGGTGGAAAAATTCAATGCGTCCATTGATGTGGACAAGCGGCTGTATGCCAGTGACATCGAAGGCAGCATGGCCCACCTGAAAATGATGGCAAAACAGCAGATCATTGCCAAAGACGAAGCAGACACGCTTCTGGCCGGACTGGAACGGGTCCGGACCCGGATTGAAAACAATGAGGTGCCGTTTTCCTATTCCCTGGAAGATATCCACATGCATGTGGAAGATGCCCTGGGGCAGGAGTGCGGGGATCTGGCAAAGAAACTGCACACCGGCCGGAGCCGCAACGATCAGGTGGCCCTGGATATCCGGATTTTTCTTAAAAACGAAACCCGGCAGATCATGGACCGGATCACGGGATTTCAAAACGCCCTGGTGACTCTGGCCCAGGCCCATCCCGATGTGATCATGCCCGGATATACCCATATGCAGCGGGCCCAGCCCGTGCTGTTTGCGCATCATCTCATGGCCTACTATGAAATGCTCAAAAGGGACAAAGAACGGTTTGCCGATGCGTATAAACGTATGGATGCCATGCCCCTGGGAACCGCAGCCCTGGCCGGCACCACCTATCCCGTGGACAGGGAGTTCACCCGGGAGATCCTGGGGTTTGAAAGGATTTGTGAAAACAGCATGGATGCGGTGTCTGACAGAGATTTCATCATGGAATTCATCTCCCATGCCGGCATCTGCATGATTCATCTGTCCCGGCTGTCCGAGGAACTGATCCTGTGGTCGTCATCGGAATTCGGGTTCATCACCATTTCCGATGCATTTACCACCGGTTCCAGTATCATGCCCCAGAAGAAAAACCCGGATGTGGCAGAACTGGTCCGGGGCAAGACCGGCCGGGTGGTGGGCAATCTGATGGCGATTTTCACCACCATGAAATCGTTGCCCATGGCGTATAACAAGGACATGCAGGAGGACAAGGAACCGCTGTTCGATACCGTGGACACCCTGTCCATCTGTCTGGAGGTGTATACCCGGATGTTTCCCCATATCACGGTGCACAAGGACCGGATGCGGGCCGCCTGCGGTCAGGGATTTTTGAATGCCACGGATTTTGCCGATTACCTGGTGAACAAGGGCATGCCGTTCCGCCAGGCCCATGCCGTGGCAGGAAAAGCCGTGGCCCTGGCCATTTCTGAAGAAAAGGAACTGGACAATCTGAGTCTGGCCCAGTTCAAACAACTCAGTGACCGGGTGACCGAAGATGTGTATGACTTCATCCGCCTGGATCAGGTGGTGGCCCGTAGGATATCTGCCGGCGGCACCGGATTTGACAATGTCCGGGCGGCGGTTGAAAAAGCGCAAAAGGAATTGAATTCATGAAACCGTTCCGGGCATGGATCCAATGGGAATGGGCAAGGACCGGTGTGATCATCGGGGTGTGCCTGTGTCTGGCGGTGATGGCGGCCGGGATCGGCTGCGGCAAAAAAGCCCCGCCCAGAGCTCCGCAGAAACCCGGGCAGAGCGTGGCATCCCCCGGAAATCTCACAGCCGCCCTGAACAATGGCCAGCTGATTCTGACCTGGACCCATGAGACCGACCCGGACAATGCCGTACTGCCCCCTAAGTATTTTGACGTGTCCATGGCTGTGCCGGCAGCGTGCGAAGGCTGCCCGTTTGTTTTTGAATCCGTGGCCCGGGTGCCAGTGCCGGACATGATGTTTCAGATGCCCGTGCCTGAACCCGGAATCCGGTATTTCAGGGTCCAGGCCGTGGGAGACCATGATGTCCGGTCCGAGTATTCCCGCACCGTGGTGGTGGAGGTGCCGTAATGCCTGATTTTTCAACGGCCGTGTTAAGCATCGGCTCCAACAAAGGGGATAAACCGGCCAATCTTCATCTGGCCATTGCCTGCCTGGATACCCATGAACAGATCGAGGTGACCGCCGTGTCCCGGTTTTATAAAACCCAGCCCCAGAATTTTGTGGACCAGGACTGGTTTGTGAACGCAGCCGTGACAATCCGATGCCGCACATCCGATCCCCGGGAGCTGCTCAAAATGCTGAAACAGATTGAATCCAGCATGGACAAACAGGGAAAATCCTTTCGGTTCGGCCCCCGGAAAATCGATCTGGATATTATCTATTTTGATGACCAGATCATCAAAACCCCGGAAATCGAAATACCCCATCCCCGGATGCATGAAAGACATTTTGTTTTAAAGCCCATGTGTGATATAGAACCCAAAACTTTGCACCCGGTATTGGGTTTGACCACACAAGAATTGTTCAATCAAATAGAAACACAGGAAAACCAGGCGGTGATCCCCCTGGATGAGGAGGAAGAAAACGCGT